>NZ_CP054877.1:600000-900000 GCF_014706615.1 Candidatus Vesicomyosocius sp. SY067_SCS001
AGTTTCTTCTTCACCTAAGCGATTATTAGTCACCAGAAAAGCTTCATTAGCAATGTGGTTAAAATCAAACAGTGGTGCAACCTCTTTTTCGACAAAAAAATTAAGCATTTTTGGCGAATATGCCATTGATATTAACTGATTAAGTTTTATAATTGCCGTTTGTATCGCCTGAACTGGACTACTATCTTGTACTACTTTTTCTGCAGAGGCTCCTAATGAAATAAACATCATAAAAGCTAACAAAATTATATTTAATCTTCTCATTTTTTCTCCATTTTTTAAAAACAAAACCAAGTAAAATTAAAAAAATAGTATTGGTTTCACAGTATTATATTTAAACTTTTTATAAGTAAACGATTATATTATGACTTTCTTAAACTTTCTTAAATATTCACTATTTTTAACACTTTTTTATACAACTTTGGGTATTTATACACCAGCATTAGCTAAAAATGATACTGAAAAACAAAAAATAGAAGATTTTTTCAAAGACTTAGAAATATTCACAACTGTTTTTAGTAATATTAAGAAACTATATGTTGATGATGTTGATAATAAAAAACTATTTAACTATGCTATTAAAGGTATGGTGAGCGGGTTAGATCCACATTCAGCCTACCTCGAACTCAAAGAGCAAAAGAGCTTACTTGAAAGTGCTTCAGGTAAATTTGGAGGCCTTGGTATTATTATTGGTATGAAAGATGAAGCTATTCAAGTTATCTCTCCTATTGATGATACACCTGCCTTTAAAGCTGGTATTCAAGCGGGTGATTTAATTGTGAAAATTAACAATAAAGTAGTACGGGGTATGACTTTAGAAGATAGTGTTGAATTGATGCGTGGCAAAGCAGGTACCAATATTCAAATTACCATTGTGCGTAAAAATAAAAAGCCATTTGTTGTTGATATTATTAGAGAAATAATTACTATTATTTCGGTTAAAGGATATTTATTGGAAAAGAATATTGGATACATACGTATCTCTAGATTCCAAAACCCAACAGCACAATTACTCAAACAGATTTTTAATGACTTAGTTAAAGAAAATAACACCCAACTCAGTTCATTAATTATTGATTTAAGAAATAATCCTGGTGGTGTTCTTAATAGTGCAGTTGATGTGTCAAATTTATTTCTTGATAAAAAAGGTATAGTAGTTTATACCAAAGGTAGAATTCCAATTTCAAACCTTAAATTTAAAATTAAATCAGGTGATATTATGCAAGGATTACCTATCGTTGTACTAATTAATGAAGGTTCGGCCTCTGCATCAGAAATTGTTGCAGGTGCATTACAAGACCATAAAAGAGCTATTATTATGGGCACTACTTCGTTTGGAAAAGGCTCAGTTCAAACAATTCTTGAATCTCAAGAAGGTTACGGACTTAAACTTACAACTGCCAGATATTACACCCCAAATGGGCGTTCTATTCAAGCCAAAGGTATTGTTCCTGATATTGAACTAAAAAATATTAATCTTCAAAATGAAGTAGAAAAATCAATAATGGAAACTAAAGAAAAAGACCTTGATGGTCATTTAGAAGTTGAGAATTATTCTAAAGAAATATTAAGTACCCAAAAACAAAACAAAACAATCATTAAGAAATTAGAAAAAGATTATTTTATACACGAAGCTAAGAATTTATTAAAAGCTTTAACAATTATAAATAACCAAAAATAAAAATTACATTTCCTATTGCAAACTAAAAAAATTAATGATGAGTAAAATCATCATAGCTATTAAATTCAATATGACACTAATTACTCTAAATATGAATACCATGTATTATTTTAATATTTTTTACACAAGGTGTAATGTTTAAACAATTATAGTTATAAATGTAAAATTAGTAGAATAGAAAAGTTTTAAATAAGATGTAATTTACTATGCAAAATTGATGATTTATTATATATACTTAAACTAGTGAAGATTAAGAAACACGTTAATTAATATAACTAAAAATTAAAAACTAGTTTGTGAATTGAATGGATTAGCTAGAAAACCACTTCTACAAAAACAGTCTAGACTCTGAAAAAACATTACAACAACACTATTAAACAAAACAAATCATGTATTTTAAAATAATACAAGCTTTAAGTAAAAAAATCTCAAAAACTGAAATTAAATAATATTATCAATCAGATTAATTAATCAAAACTACCGATTCTATCAAGTTTTAAAGATTTATCCCAATGCATCCAAATAGCAAATGCTTTGCCAATAATATACGATTCTGGTACAAAACCCCAAAAACGGGAATCACTACTACGAGCACGATTATCACCCATCACAAAATAATGTTCTTCTGGTACAGTTAGTTTTATACCTTTAGAAGAATGTTTTGGATCTAGCAAAATATTATGAGGATTATTATTTAATAATTCACGCTTATTCTTAAATCCTGTCATGGCTGAACCAGACTCAATACCTTGATATATGCCAATATTTTCACTACTAATTTTTACACCATTAACATACAAATTATCTAAATAATAAACTATCTTATCGCCAGGAACGCCAATAACGCGCTTAATAAAATCAGCACCCTTGTATCTTAAATTATTTTCATAATTAGGGTATCTAAATACAACAACATCACCCCTTTCAGGCTTTGAAAATTCAATGACTTTTTTATTTAATATTGGAATACTCACACCATAATTAAACTTCGACACCAAAATAAAGTCACCTGTTAATAAGGTTGGCATCATTGAATTGGAAGGAATTCTAAAAGGTTCAATAACAAAACCTCGAAGTACAAATACCAATAATAATACTGGAAAAAATTCAGCTGACCACTGAACTATTTTAGGACGATTTAAATATTTTTCAGATTTTTTAAAACGTAAAAACAAGAAAAAATAAATAAATCCCCCTAAAGTTAGTCTATTCCTTTTACTTGTAATTGATGTTGTTGTATGATTAAAAAATAATTGATCAATAATCACGATAATAAAAGCTAACACCAAAAACAAAACCAAAAATGAAGAAACATCCCATGCAAAAAAAGAATCAGCGTTTTCAATTGTCATAATAAAAATAAGAGAATTAACAAAAAGTATTATTATATAATGATTACATTTTTAATTGTATGGAGAAGAAATGACATTAGCTGATTTAGAAAGAGATAATAATGGTTATCTAAAAGATCTTAACGAATGGAATGAGGATATTGCAGTAGAATTTTCAAAAGAAGAAGGAATTACCTTAACAGATGATAGCTTCAAATTAATTAATTTTTTACGCAATGAGTATATCAACAACAACGCTAACCAACCTAATGAACGTAATATGGTTAAAGGTTTAAAAGATGATTGGAATGGTAAGTTAAGCACTAAAGAATTATATATATTATTTCCAAAAGGTCCCGCTAAGCAAGCAGGAAAAATTGCAGGACTACCTGAAACTAAACGAAAAGGTGGTTATTAATCCATCTTCTATCAAAAATAAAAAATCTGATATTGGTTAATGATTTTTTCATTTGATTTGTTAATTAGTAACAGTACCAAAAACTAGACCCATACAAAACCTATTAATAATATTTTTGGTAATAATTAAGTTAATCTACTATGATTTTAAAATTTATATCTGATTAACATTTTGTTAAGTATCTTATCAAACTTTTCAAAAAATTGAAAGACTATATTTAAATCAATTTAAATATAAACCCGTCTTATAAATTAAAAACAACTGTATCCCACAATCAATACTTAAAATTTTATTAATCAAAATCTATAATATTTTACTTATTTTTAAAATGATAACTATTTCAGTTGAAAATCCATATTCATTAATTAAATATGAATAATTGATAAAATCAAGATAACATAGCTTGAAATCAATCATAATATAGCTGAATAATAAAAATAAAAGAAGAAGTTATCTAAATTATTTCCAAAGTTGTTGTATTAAAATGTCACACTTTATGCACTAACTAAATTAATATTCATTCCTATTTGATTTGCAAGTTCAACAAAATTTGGGAATGAGGTTTGAACATTATCTACATCTTCAATTTCAATAGCATAATGACATCTTAAAGAAGCAACAGCAAATGACATAGAGATACGGTGATCATGATGAGATTTAATCGTAGAACTAGGTTTTGAAAAAACCCCACCTTGGATCTTAATACCATCTTCAAATATTTCATTTTCAATACCAAGAATATTTAAACCATCTGCCATCACTTGAATACGATCAGATTCTTTAACTCTTAATTCTTTAGCATTAGTTAGTATAGTTTCACCCTTAGCGCAGCTAGCTGCAATAAAAATAACAGGAAATTCATCAATAGCTAATGACACTAAATACTTAGGGATACGAATACCTTTTAATTGTGCTGATTGAATACGAATATTGGCTAATAATTCTCCACCAATTACACATTTATTTGATAAACTTAGATTAGCGCCCATTAACTTTAAAATATCAATAATACCTGTTCGTGTTGGGTTAACATTAACACCAATCAGAGTTATATCTGATTGCGGTGCAATTGATGCTGCTACTATAAAAAATGCAGCTGAAGATATATCACTTGGCACTTGTATTTTAGTTGCATTTAACCGAGCACCGCCTATCAAGCATATTTTGTTTTTATTAGTATCTATTCTATAGCCTAATCCTTTTAACATGCGTTCAGTGTGATCTCGTGTAAGGATAGACTCTTTAATACAAGTTTCGCCTTGTGCATACAAACCTGCTAACAATATACAAGATTTCACTTGTGCTGAAGCTACTGGCAATTCATAATGAATACCTTGTAATTTTTGTCCGCCTTTAATTTTAAGTGGTAATTTTCCATCATTACTTTCAATTAAAGCACCCATTTGAATTAAAGGATTAATAACCCTATCCATTGGCCTCTTTGAAAGCGACTCATCACCATATAATTCACTATCAAATGTTTGCGCTGCTAATATACCAGATATTAAACGAATAGATGTGCCAGAGTTTCCAAAATTAAGTGGCACTAAAGATTTTTTAAGTCCATTAAGACCAACACCATAAATAATAACACTGTCACCATTACGTTCAATCTTAACCCCCATATTTTGGAAACCTTGTAACGTTGATAATACATCTTTTCCCTCTAAAAGACCACTAATTTTAGTAACGCCATTGGCCAATGATCCAAGCATAATGCTTCTATGGGAAATAGACTTATCACCAGGAACTTTTAAATTACCATACATAGAATTAGATGGCTTTGCAATAAATTTACTCATATTTTTAACTACTAAACCAAGTATCTCGTGCAGACTTAGCCTCTTGAAAAAGTTTTTCAAGAGCTTCCGCTTTATTATTTTTAATTAGGTTTGATATCTTTTCTAATGTTTTCTGATAACCCTCAATATGCTTAACAATTTCTTTAGGGTTATTAATACAAATATCACGCCACATTAATGCGTCTGATGAGGCAATACGTGAAAAATCCTTAAACCCCCCTGCTACATAACGACAAGCATATGGATTATTACTGATTAAATAATCCATCAATCCATATGCTAACATATGTGGCAAATGAGATGTCATAGCTAATAAATCATCATGTTTCTTATCAGTCATAATTTCTACTTTAGCACCAAGTTCTTTCCACAAACCACTCAATATAGCTATTGTCTGAATATCTGCACTTTCTGTTGGCGTTAAAACAACGCGTTTATGATTAAACAATCGAGCATCAACTGCTTCAATACCACTTTTTTCTTTGCCAGCAATTGGATGAGCCGGAATAAATTTTGCTGGCATTTGACCAAATACCAATTTTGCAATTTGTATCACACTACCCTTGGTACTACCAACATCAGAAATAATAACCGATTCATCAATATGAGGTTTAATCATCTCTAAAATAGCTTGAAAACTATTTACTGGCGTTGCAATAATAACCATTTGTACCTGTTTGAGAACTTGTGATATATCTAAACTATACTCATCAATAATACCCATTTCTTGTGCTTTTATAAGATGTGACTCTTGTCTAGAAAAACCAATAACAGTTTTAACCTGATTAGTCTGTTTTAGTCCGGCAACAAAAGATCCACCAATCAACCCAACACCAATAATACAAATTCTATCTATCATAAGACTAATTTTAACGCTTCTAAAAAATCATTTGAACTATTCAATGTAATTGAATCAGTGTTAAAGTTTAAATGTTTGATAAGTGATTGCTTTAACTTAAAGCCATTACCATGAGGATAACTGTAAATCTCAAATATAACTTTCTGTATTATAAGTATAACATCTAAAAAATTTTCTTTACTAACAATCCTAGTGATATATTTTAGTCTTAGTTCAATACACAATATAGCAATAGATTTAGTACTTTGGTAAGGTTTTAGAAACTTACCTATTGAACAAATATTCATAGCGAAAATCTTTCAAATAAGAAAGAGTTATGTAAATACGAAAAAGAAAAAACAACCCTATTAAAAATTAATATTTTCATAACCATTAATATGATAATTACCTTATAAAACAGCAACAGGATAAGAACCAAGCACATTAACTTTAAGCACCCTACTAGCTACTTCTGCTAATGCTAGTTTTACTTTTTTATTATCTTTGTGCCCTTCAATATCAATTAAAAACAGATACTCCCACTTAACGCCAGGAATTGGATGCTTTTCCAATTGTATCATATTGATACCTTGTTGTTTAAATGGTTCCAATAAATCACAAAGTGTACCAGACTCATGCTTAATCACAACTAAAAGTGAAGTTTTACCTTCAAAAGAAGTAGAAATATTTTCAAAAGAAGTAGAAATATTTTCTTTACCAAGAATTAAAAAACGAGTAACATTTCCGGCTTTATCTTCAATATTTTTAGCAATTCTTTCTAGACCATACAAGTCTAATGCCACCTCTGAAGCAATTGCAGCAGCACCCGCCTCATCTTTAACAATACAAGCAGCCAATGCATTTGATGCAACTGATTTTAACTCAGTATTTGGATAATTATTATTTAGCCAACGTTGACATTGATTCAATGCTTGAGAATGGGCATAAATAACTGTAATTCCTTGCGACTGATTTGCACTCATTAATTGATGCTGAATTGCAATTTCCACCTCACCACAAATTTTCAAATTCTGAGAATATAACATATCAACCGTTGCACCAATCATGCCATTAGATGAATTCTCAATAGGTACAACACCATAATGCGCATTACCCTTCTCAACTTGATGAAAAATTTCATCAATACTAACACAATCAAGTGTAGATACACTATGTCCAAAATGCTTAAGCGCTGCCTCTTGTGTAAAAGTGCCCTCAGGACCTAAATAAGCAATATTTAAAGGTTGTTCTAATGCAAGACAGGCTGACATAATTTGGCGAAAAATATATGCCATGTCCTTATCTTTTAATAAACTGTTATTTCTTTTAATAATTGAACGTAATACCTGTGCCTCACGTTCAGGTCGGTAAAAAACACTACTATCATCTGATGCTTTTTTCACTTGTGCAACTTTAGCGACTAATTGCGCACGATTACCAATTAGTAATTGGATTTTTTTATCTAATACATCAATTTCATCACGTAGCTCTGACAATGTTCTTTTACCCATACTGTGTCTCTTAAAGGCCTCTAACAGTTAATATGCCTTTTACTTGTTTTAAATTATCAACAATTGAAACCGGAATTTCATGTTCTAAATCAACCAAAGTATAAGCAATATTATCTTTTGATTTGTTAAGCATATCAATAATATTAGCGCTAGTATCTGCAATGGTTGTTGAAATTTGACCAACCATATTGG
The DNA here is from genome assembly GCF_014706615.1 of Candidatus Vesicomyosocius sp. SY067_SCS001. Taxonomy (NCBI): domain Bacteria; kingdom Pseudomonadati; phylum Pseudomonadota; class Gammaproteobacteria; family Pseudothioglobaceae (SeqCode); genus Candidatus Vesicomyidisocius; species Candidatus Vesicomyidisocius sp. SY067_SCS001. Next base: position 607,774 of record NZ_CP054877.1, read on the forward strand.
GAATATTTTTATGGGTAATAGCTAATCTATTTTTACCTGCTCTTGGCATTAATACTTCTGGAAAATTTACCGAATTAGTAATATTACCATTTTCTAAATAATCTCTTATTTGATTTACTACCATAATCGCACAGTTATCTTCAGCCTCTACCGTTGATGCACCTAAATGTGGAAGAGCAATTACTCTATCGTGATCTTTTTTATCATCAATTGGAAAATCAGTTACGTAATACTTAACTTTACCATTATTAAGCGCAACCATTAAAGCCTCTTCATTAACAATACCATCTCTAGCAAAATTAAGAATAGTTGCATCTTCTGGTAATAAGTCGATACGTTCTTTATTTAATAAATTTTTAGTATTTTCAACTAATGGCACATGAAATGAAACAAAATTACTACGTGAAAATAGCTCATCAATACTTAATACCTGTTCTACACCTGATGATAATTTCCATGCACTTTTAATAGTTATCAAAGGATCAAAACCAATAACATTCATTCCCAAAGCATGTGCTGCATTAGCAATTTTTACCCCAATTGCACCTAAACCAACAATTCCTAATGTTTTACCTGGTAGCTCAGAACCAGCATATTTTTTTTTACCTTCTTCAATGGCAGTTTTTAAATTATCAAGTGACAAACAATTAACATAATACCAAGCTTGGCAAATATTACGACTTGCAAGTAACATTGAACTAATAACCAATTCTTTCACTGCATTTGCATTTGCACCTGGTGCATTAAACACAACTACACCCTTATTACTCATTTTATCCAAGGGAATATTATTAACACCTGCACCAGCACGGCCAACAACTTTTAGTTTATCATTAATTTCCATATCATACATTTTTGCACTGCGTACTAAAACTACATCAGGATTACTCATTTTCGAAGAAATTTTATAATTATCTATTGGTAATTTATTTAACCCAATCGAAGAAATATTATTAAGCGTGAGAACTTTAATCATTATGAGTTTTCCTTCTCAAATACTTTCATAAAATTTATTAATTTATTAATTCCCTTTTGGGGCATAGCATTATAAATACTAGCACGCATGCCACCCACACTACGATGACCTTTTAAAGTAATTAAATTATTAATAGCTGCTTTTTCCAAAAATAAACTATTTAGATTTTCATCAGCCAATAAAAATGGAACGTTCATACAAGAACGATATCTTAAGGCTACTGGATTTGAATAAAAATTAGAATCATCAATAACGTCATAGAGTGTTTTTGCTTTAGCTTGGTTAATCTTAGCCATAACGCTCAGTCCACCTTGTTGTTTAAGCCATTCAAACACACGAGATGCCACATACCAAGAATATGTTGATGGCGTGTTATACATTGAATCGTTTTTTGCTTGTGTTGTATAATCAAATAAAATAGGCTGGTTAGCAACTACATTACCAATTAAATCTTCTCTTACAATCACAACTGTCAGTCCTGCAATACCAATATTTTTTTGCGCTCCTGCATAAATCACACCATATTTTGACACATCAACTTCTCGTGATAAAATACTTGATGACATATCAGCAACCAATGGTATATCTACTTCTGGCACATAATCAAATTCTAGACCAGCAATGGTTTCATTAGGAGTATAATGCAAATAAGCACCATCAGAATCAATATTCCAATTTTCAAACACATCAATATCAGTATATTTATTATCTGAACTATTCGTACAAATATTTACATCACAATAACGACTACCTTCAGCAATTGCTTTTTTAGACCAATGACCTGTATATGCATAGTTAGCCTTAGTTTTTCCATGAAGTAAGTTAATCGGTACCATTGAAAATTGAGCCGATGCCCCACCCTGTAAAAATAAAACTTTATAGTGATTAGGAATATTCATCAAATCTCTTAAATCTTGTTCTGATTTTTGAGCCATTGCTATAAAATCTGTACCGCGATGTGAAATTTCCATAATCGATGCTTTAACATCTTCATATTCTAGTAATTCGTCTTGCATTTGTCTTAACACTTGTATTGGTAACATAGCAGGGCCAGCACTAAAGTTATAAACTTGACTCATTTCTTTACAAACTCCTTGTTAATAAAATTTAAAGTCAGATGATTTTATCAGAACCCAGATATTTAGGCTTATCTAATGTTTACCCTATATTATAATTCGTACTTAATTTTGATTATAAAAGTAGGTGAAAATCTTACACTGTCTACGCAACTATATTTTTTACATAATAAATTAGCCTAATACATAGTCTAAAATTATTAACTACATGAAGGATGATATCATTCAAAAAATCTTATTTATATTAACACTTGTCACAAGTCTTAGTATAAATGCAGTTTTAGGACCTATTTCTATTTATCTTAATACTGAATATCGTACCAATAATCCGATTGTAAACTCTATTGTCTCAACATTTAGCTTTAATGAAAATGATATTAATAAAAGATGGGCTAAAAGTTTTTTAGAATTTTTAGCACCTATACCTAATATTAATCTATTAATATACAAGAAATATTCCTGCCATTTTTATTCGCAGCAATAAAGCAAGACATACCTTGGTATTAGCAGATGGTGTTAATATTAATAACATATTCAGTACTGATGGCGCACCTCTAGATATGGTTTATCCACAATATCAATCAATAACATTGAAAAAATTAAAATTATAAAAGACATTGAACTATCAGTTTCTTTAAACACCCAAGACTATCAAATCAATTTTGATCATACTTACGTCAAAAGTGTAGTAAACAATAACAATACACAATAATTTAGAAGATCAAAAAATATAACTAATTTAACGATATAATAAGCAATACACTCAATTTGAGTTATACCTACAAGTAATTAATAAGTCATCTAATTTAGGTATAAGTAAATTAAGGCTTAAAAAATATACGCTGGTTGACCTAATAACCAATTATCATTATAATTAATAAATTAAAAATGTATTAAACAAAAATTGTACAGTTATAGTTATAAATGGTTTTAACCAACAACTAGATAGTACAATAAATTTGATATTAGCTATCGAATCCAATACGAACCTTCAAAGTAAAGACAGTTATTATATCCTGTATTTGCTTAAATAGAACCCAAATATTGATCTTGTTGGGATTCTTACCATAATCAATCAGAGATTTAAATGTATAACAATACACAATAAAAAAATTTCTAATACTGTAATTAATATTAATATTGGTATTAGAGTCAAAATAACTTGTATTTATACTAAATAACTATCCAATAATCTTACAGAATATAATTTTATTAAAACACTATTAAATATATTACTAAATAAAACTGATTACTATGGAAAAAATAACAATCTCTATACTTTTGTACATGACTACACAAAAATTTAACCAACTAATTAACCTTAAAAAGGTGCAATCATAAAACACAATGATTTTATCTTTACCAATTTGCTATAATAAAGTACATTCACAGGATATAAAAATATGATAAATAAAATCCACAAAACAAAGACTATCTTTGCTATTTTTATTATGGTTATTTTAATAATTATCACTCGTGGTAATACGAACTGGCAGTCATCAATTATTCACCTGCCAGATTTTACTATTCCTGCTTTATTTATTGCAGGTGTTTATTTACGTACATTTTGGACAGCAATAGTGATTATTATAAGCGCCATTGCTATTGATAATTATGCAATTATCCACAAAGGTGTCAGTGCAAATTGTATTACTCCTGCTTATAGTATTTTACTACTTACTTATTATGGTATTTTTTGGGTAGGAAAATACCTAACAACACTTAAAATTGACCATAATATTATTAAGAACGCATTAATCATTATTATTGCTTCAATTACTCAATGGTTTATTGCTACCGCTAGTTACTTTGCATTTACCACATCATTTTGGAGAGAATTTAGCTTATACATTGCTCATTGGTCAATTATTGAGATTCCATTGATATTATATTGGATGATTGCTATTTATAGTATTTTTACACTCAATCATCGCTACTTAATAATACATTCTTTCTCAACACGGAAAGATTAAAGGTTCGTGGTAGAAAATCAATATAAAGCTCGCATGAAACGTAAAAAATTTTATATTAATACTCGCATAAAACAAGCTAATATTGACAAAGGTATTATTATTATTTTAACAGGTAACGGAAAAGGTAAATCATCATCCGCACTGGGAATGGTTTGTCGTGCATTAGGTTATAATATGAAAGTTGCCATTGCTAAATTTTTAAAAGGATCACAAATCACAGGTGAAGACATGTTCTTAGCCAAACAACCTAACGTACAAACCACACATATGAAAACAGGTTTTACTTGGGACACGCAAGACAAAGCATTTGATACAGATATGGCACAGGAAACTTGGAGCAAAGCCGAACAATATTTAAACGATGATTCAATTAATTTGGTTGTACTTGACGAACTTACTTATATGATTAGTTACCAATATCTTTATGAAGTACAAATTATCAACACTTTAAACAATCGCCCTAAACAACAACACGTAATAATTACTGGTAGAGTTGCCTCTCAAAAATTAATTGAACTTGCCGATACAGTAAGTGAAATTAAAGACATTAAACACGCTTTTAGAGCAAATATTAAAGCCCAAAAAGGCATAGAACTTTAATAAAAACATATTAAATTAAAATTAGCCATCTAAATAAACTGGATATTTAGCACAAAGACTAACGACTTTTCCTCTAACCTTATAAATCACTTCTTGATTCCCTAAATCATCACAAATATCGCACATCCAAGATGCTAAATCAGAACAATCAATTTTATTGAATCCACGTGTTGTCACCGATGGCGTACCTATACGAATACCACTAGTTACAAAAGGAGGATTTGGGTCGTTTGGAACTGCATTCATATTAACCGTAATATACGCACTATGTAAAGCAGTACCCACTGCTTTACCTGTTAATCCTTGATCAATAAAACTTACTAGGAATAAATGATTATCCGTACCACCTGAAACTACATCGAATCCACGTTTAATAAATGTATTAGCCATCACTTGTGCATTAATCTTTACTTGTTTCTGATAAGTCTTGTATTCATCACTCATAGCTTCTTTAAAACTCACTGCTTTAGCAGCAATAACATGCATAAGTGGGCCACCCTGGATACCAGGGAAAATAGCAGCATTAAGTTTCTTTTCCATTGTCTTGTTAGACTTGGCTAAAATTAACCCACCCCTGGGGCCACGAAGTGTTTTATGCGTAGTTGTAGTGGTTACATCAGCAATTGCAACTGGTGATGGATATTCACCAGTTGCAATCAAACCAGCAACATGCGCCATATCAACCATTAAATAAGCACAAACACTATCTGCAATTTGTCTAAAACGTTGCCAATCAACCATACGTGAATACGCTGAAAAACCAGCAATAATCATTTTAGGCTTATACCTTTTTGCTAAGATTTCAACTTGCTTATAATCAATCTTACCCGTTTTTTGATTCAAACCATATTGAATAGAATTAAAATTTTTACCAGAAAACGAAGGCGTAGCACCATGTGTTAAATGTCCACCATGTGCTAAACTCATGCCTAAAATTGTATCTCCAGGTACTAACAACGCTTGAAAAACCGCAGCATTCGCCTGAGAACCAGAATGCGGCTGGACATTCGCATAATCCGCACCAAATAATATTTTGGCACGATCAATCGCTATTTGTTCAATTATGTCAACATATTCACACCCATCATAATAACGTTTACAAGGGTATCCTTCAGCATACTTATTAGTCAGTTGTGAACCTTGCGCCTCCATCACTGCAGATGAAGTATAATTTTCACTGGCAATCAGCTCAATCTGTGTTTCTTGTCTAGCCTCTTCCAAAACAATCGCTTTATAGATTTCAGAATCTACTTTAGCTAATGTTTGAGATTTATCGAACATAATTTTCCTTATAATATAATGTTTAGAACTGAAACAGTTTATTTTAATACACAAACATAAATAAAGAATAAATAATTATTCTTAAATTCAGATTCTAAATGCAATTATTTATTAGTTAATATCATATAAAACATATGATTTAGGGGTCAAAGAAAATACTAAGCACAATGTACTAATAACTAATTATTTAGTAGATATTTAACCAACATGGCAAACACTTTTTATCATTAATAATAAAATCAAAAAAGTAATATAGAAGGAAAGATATCAATTATTACCAATAAGGTATTATATTCTACTCATATTTTTTTTTGCAAACTTCATGCTAACAAACAACAGAACAAACTTAGTATACGAAATAGAATTTTGAAAACCAAAAATAATTAATTATTTAACATAAGTATCATCACTATATTAGACTATATAAAGTTAATCGCTAATACGAGCACTTACATCTAAAATAAATAACCCACTAAGTCTATATTTATTCACACTATTTTTTGAATTTATCGGGACGACAGGATTTGAACCTGTGACCACCACACCCCCAGTGTGGTACGCTACCATACTGCGCTACACCCCGTGAGAACAAATTTTACAAGATTCGTCTTTATTTATTTTAATTTTTTTAAAAGAAAGATCTAAGGTATCAATTAACATTAATTTTCCCACTAATTGTTCACCTAAATTTAACAAAACTTTAATAGCTTGCAAAGCTTGTAATGAGCCAATTATTCCTGTAACAGGTGATAATATGCCATTTCTGGTACAATTATCATCAGAATTTCCTTCAATTGAATATAAACACTGATAGCAAGGTTTTGTTTGGTTATAGCCTTGAAATACAGATAACTGTCCCTCAAAACGAATGACTGCTGCTGATACAAGTGGCGTTCTTTGCATTACGCAAGATTTGTTAATTTTAAATCGAATATCAAAATTATCTGTGCCATCTAAAACTACATCAACTTTAGCTACCCAATAATTCAGATTATTTTGACTTAGTTTTCCAATCGTAGTAACTTTTATATTAGGATTAATAGCAAGTATCTTATCTTTGGCAGAATTTACTTTTGTTCTACCAATATCATCTGTGAAATGAATAATTTGCCGTTGTAAGTTTGATAATTCAACTTTATCAGAATCAGCAATAATTAAATGTCCAATACCAGCAGAGGCTAAATATAATGCACTGGGCGAACCTAAACCACCCATACCAATTAGTAATAACGTAGAATCTTTTAGAACTTGTTGCCCTTTAATGCTGATTTGAGGTAATAATATTTGGCGAGAATATCTAAGTAATTCTTGATCGTTCATTGGCTAAAGTATTTATCTAATTTAGGTTTGATTAGCATTTGACAATAGGGTTTTGATAAGTTGTTATTAAAATAATTTTGATGATAATCTTCAGCTGGATAAAAACAGTCTAGTTTTGTAACCTGAGTTACAATATTATTACTCATAAGATTAATCATATTAATTGCTTGGAATTGTTGTTTATTATTGATATAAAAAATAGCAGAACGATATTGAGTACCACAGTCATTGCCTTGTTGGTTTAATGTGGTGGGATCATGAATTTCAAAGAAAACATCTAACAATGCTTTAAAAGATATTTTAAACTCGTCAAACTCTATTTTGACTACCTCAGCATGTCCAGTTACTCCTAAACAAATATCTTGATAAGTGGGATTACTCGTATTCCCATTACAATAACCAGAAGTGAGTTTAATAATCCCCTCAATGCGTTGAAAAATTGCTTCAACACACCAAAAACATCCACCAGAAAAGTAGGCAGTTTGCATGTATAATTTTCCATTTTATGAATTAAAATAATTCGCAACTTAACAAAAGCAAAAAATAAAGTATATTCTTAGACATTATTATAAGACTTAATAATATTGGTAATTTTATTACTAAGCAATATATAAGTAATATTATAACTAAATACTATGTGTAGCATAAATTATACGAAATAATAAAAAATATAAGTGAAAAATAGATTTAACCACAAAAAAGTAATTCCTATAAATTTTAATAAAAACTAAAATAAATATGCTTGGCGAGAATGACTCATTATTTTTGATTATAATAATAAATTATAATCAAATATTAAAGACATGCTTAAAAGACTTGTTAAATTTTTAAAAAACAACCATCCAGATGCTAATATTGAAGAATATTTAGATGCAAAATATATTCAACTTAATAACCTTCAGCTTAAACAAATTGCCAATGCGCTAAATAATGGCAAATTAAGTATAAAGCCTGCATCAAATTGCAATGCAAATCATTTTATTTTTCATATTGGCTCAACCTTTATTTTACTACAAAAAGATACAACAAATACAAGTAAAGCCTATCAAGTAGAACTTTCTTGGGAAACTGACTTTTTATCGATTAGATCTAGAGACAAAACCAAAGGTTTTTATTTTATAAATTTTGAATTTGATAACAATTACAATACAACCCTACAAAAAACAAAAAAAACCATTAAAGGTCATATTAATAATACTGTTAAAAATCAAGAAATTATTGACAAAATAATGCCAATATTAAAAGGATTTATGTCGGCTATTACAGACTAGTTAGTAATTCTAAATAGTCTGTAATAAAATTGATGAATTCCTAATACCATAACTGACACTGTCAACTATTACAAATTAATAACAAAGTATACTATAGTTTGAAGAGTATTCATCTTTTTGAGTAGCTAATTTAAGCTTTGGTCCTGATTTAAACACTACTACTCTCCTAGCTGAAATTTCAACTATTTCACCAGTCTTAGGGTTTCTACCTACTCTAGAAGATTTCTCTCTTATGATAAAATTACCAAAACTAGATAGTTTTACTGACTCTCCAGAAGCTAATGTTTGTTTTATTTGATCAAAAAAATCATGCGTGATTGATAATGCTTGAACATGAGTTATGTTCAAGCTTTTTACTAATACGTTAGCAATATCTTTTTTGGTAACTGACATTATCTGAGAATAGCTGAATATTTAGTGTGCATCAATGCCAAAACTTCATCAACTTTAATATTCAGTTGTGCTTCTGTCAGTGTCCCCTCTAGTGATTGATAAATTAAACTAAGTGCAACGCTTTTCTTCCCTAATTTAATACCCTCACCTATATAAACATCAAACAAGATAACATCAATAAAATACTGCTGCTGCATAGCCTTAACACTTTGAATTAATTTAGCTACAGGTACAACATCATCGAGTACTAAAGCAATGTCACGCCTAGATTGTTGATATGATGAAAATACTTTATATTTAACGATATTACGTGATTTTATACTGGCTAAATCAATTTCAAATAAATAACAGTCAGGTAATGATAACTGTTTTTGAACAATCGGTGATAATGCACCTATCCAACCTACTTGCTCACCATTTAATATAATTTTAGCTGTTTGTCCTTTTTGCAAAGCTGTATGTTCTTCTGATTCAAAATAAAATTCAGAACCTGTTAACACTAATAGTGATTCCAAATCAGCCTTAATATCAAAAAAATCTAAGGACTGTAAATTCGCTGCCCACTGTGCAGAAAAACGATTACCTGTCACAATAGCGGCTAACTTATTAGATTGTTCATCTACTTCAATGCCATCAAAACATAAACCAATCTCAAAAAACCTAGCATCTGTATGCTTTCGCCTTTGATTAGATTCTACTGTTTGTAACAAACCTGGTATAAGCGATGAGCGCATGATTGACATATCAACTGAAATTGGATTTGAAAGTCTAATTTTTCTTGCGTCTGGACTGATTAAATTCTGATATTTTTCAGAAATAAAGCTATAAGTAATAATCTCTTGATAACCGCGATTAACCAAGCTTTGAGTAATATCATATTGATTAATATCAACTTCTGAAGAAGAATTAATATTGGCTTCTAAAGACAATTTTTGTACAGGTAAATTATCATAACCATAAAGCCTTGCCAATTCTTCAATTAAATCAGCAGGAATACGAATATCAAATCTAAAACTTGGTGGAATAATAGTCCATGAATTATTGGTTTGTTGTGATATTTCAAACCCAAGATTAGTAAATTTTTGCTCAATCCATTTTGCATCTAACTCAAGACCTAAAATATTTTTAATTTTCTCTTGATTAATGGTTATTGGTTTCAGTTTTGGTAATGCACTTTTATCAATACAGGCGCTAATTTTACTTGCTTGACCACCACAAATTTTAACAATAAGTTGTGTAGCACGATCCATTGCCAACTCGGTCATATTAAAATCCACACCACGCTCAAAACGTAAGGATGAATCAGTATGCAAACCATAGCTTCTAGCATTTCCTGAAATAGATACCAATTCAAAAAAAGCACTTTCTAACAATATGTTAGTAGAATTATTTTGAGTAGAACTTGACATGTTACCCATAACCCCTGCAATAGAAAGCACCAAATTACTATCAGCAACGACCAAAATATCTTCCTTTAGCTTTATCGTAGTTCCGTTCAATAATTCAATATGTTCATCACATTTTGCCATTCTAACTTCAATATTACCTTTTAACTTTGATAAATCAAATGCATGCATTGGTTGACCTAACTCTAATAAAACAAAGTTTATAATATCCACCACAGGTGTATGAAGCTGTTGACCAGAATATACTAATTTATCAGCCATCCACTTAGGTGTTTTAACTGTATTATCGATATTCTCAATACTTCTTGTTAAATACTTTGGGCAGGCTTTCGTATCAACAACACTAGTACTAATGGCACAATCACCTTGTGCAAGCGTTTCAAATACTGGTAAATTAAAAGCCAAATTATAATTAGCACTCACTTCGCGGGCAATGCCTAGAACTGAAAAACAATCACCACGATTAGGTGTAATATTTAATTCAATTATATAATTATCAAAGTTTAAATATTCCCTAATATCTTTTCCAATAGGTGCATTATCTTCAAGCTCAACAATACCTTGTGATAAATCAGACATACCTAATTCAAATTCTGAGCAAATTATACCAAATGACTTAACACCTCGAAGGTTGACTATTTTAACCTCTAAACCATTTAGTAACTGAGAGCCAACCATAGCGACAATCACTTTCAATCCTGAACGAATATTCTCAGCACTACAAATAATTTGTAAATTTTTTTCTTCACCTACATCTACTTGACACAAATTTAATTTATCAGCATAAGGATGTTTATTATAAGATACGACATTACCTACCACTACAACACCTTTAAAAGCTAGTACAATAGGTGTAATACTATTGACCTCAAGTCCTACCATGGTTAAATACTCTACTAATATTCTATCAGATACGTTTGGATTTACCCACTCACGTAACCAATTTGACAAGATATTCATCTAAATTGCCTCAAAAAACGATTATCATTTTCAAAAAAAAGGCGCAAATCATTCACACTATAACGCAACATTGACAAACGTTCGATTCCTATCCCAAATGCTAACCCAGTATAGACATCTGGGTCAATATTGACTGATGACAACACATTAGGATGAACAACACCACACCCTAATACTTCAAGCCAACCCGTCTTTTTACAAACTCGACAGCCTGCTCCAGCACACATAACACATTCAATATCAGCTTCTGCAGACGGCTCAGTGAATGGAAAATATGAAGGACGAAAACGTACTTTCAATACTTCTTTTTCAAAGTAAGTACGCAATAAATCAATTAATAAACCCTTAAGTTGCGCAAAATTTGCATGTTTATCAACAATTAAACCTTCGATTTGATGAAACATAGGGGTATGTGTAATGTCTGAATCAAAACGGTAAACCCGACCAGATGTAATAATACGCACTGGTGGATTTTGTTTTTCTAGTGTGCGAATTTGAACAGGTGAGGTGTGAGTTCTTAATACCGTTTTTTTATCAATATAAAACGTATCATGCATGGTACGAGCTGGATGATGTTTAGGAATGTTAAGTGCGGTAAAATTATGAAAATCATCTTCTATTTCAGGGCCTATAACTATTTCAAATCCATTTTTTATAAATATGGACTGAATACGATTAAGCGTTATTGTGATTGGGTGTAGACCACCCATTTCAGCATGTCTACCTGGCAAAGATACGTCAATTTTTTCTGCTAATAAGCGTTTTTCTAATACAACAAGTTCTAGATAATTTTTTTTATCAGTTAATAACGTTTGTATGTTAACTTTCACCTGATTTATAGCCTCTCCCATTTTAGGACGTTGCTCTTTTGAAAGCTTTCCCAGGTTTTTTAACAAAAAAGTTACCTCACCTTTTTTACCTAAAAAACTAACTCTTAAATCTTCAAGTTCTTGTAGGTTCTGTATTTTTTCAATAGAGATTTTAGCTCTACCAAGAATAGCATCTATCAAATCACTAACCAAATTATTGACATATCAAGTGCACTATTTACCTACCAGTTGAATTTCCTTCAACAGTCCGTATATAAAACAGTAGATACTTTATCTCTATCATCATACTGCACTTACCACAATAATAACATCTAAAGTTATACCAATAGCAGTATAGTCCCTCCTATAGCTTGATAAACTGATAATTTAATAGCCTTACTAGAAGTAATACACCCTTCCTTGCTAGCATACTAAATAATTGATCAGTTCCAAAATAAGAATACTTATTTTTAATTTTTTATCTTGAGTTAATTTATAACTGACAAGACGATAAAATAAAACAAATAATACTATCCATAATATATTCTACATCTAGTTCTTATTGTTATATTAATATTATACAGATAAAGCAAGTTTTACTTGGTCTACAATTTTTGCAAATGCTACTTTATCAAAAATAGCAATATCTGATAAAACTTTACGGTCAATTTTAATTCCTGCTTTACTCATACCATCAATCATTCTTGAATAACTTAAACCATTATTACGCGCTTCAGCATTAATACGCACAATCCAAAGTCTGCGAAATTGACGTCGTCTTTGACGACGATCCCGATATGCATATTGTCCTGCTTTAATAATAGCCTGTTTAGCAATACGATACACTTTTGAACGAGCGCCATAATAACCCTTAGCTTTCTTTAAAATTTTTTTATGTTTAGCGTGCGCTTGCACACCTCTTGATACTCTTGCCATTTTTTATACTCTTTAACTATACGGTAACATTTTACGAACCATTGGAATATCTACTTTCTCAATAGAGTCTGGTGCGCGCAAACTACGTTTTCTAGAAGTACTCTTTTTAGTCAAAATATGACGTAAATGAGAGTGTTTACATTTATAACCACCACTGGCAGTTTTTTTGAAGCGCTTTGCAGCGCCTTTATTAGTTTTTAATTTCGGCATTATTTACTCCTTTTTTAGCCCTATCAAGCTTTTGTATTGTAAGACTTTTTAGTCTTACTTTTTCTTTGATTTAGGTGCCAGCATCATGCCAAGCTGACGACCTTCCATTTTTGCCTTTTGTTCAACATTAGCAAAATCTTCTGTATCTTTCTCTATTCTATCTAGCATTTTCATGCCTAATTCCTTATGTTGCATCTCACGACCACGAAACCAAATACCAACTTTAACTTTATCCCCATTATCTAGGAACTTGACTACATTTCTAAATTTAATTTGATAATCACTCTCTTCGGTACCTGGACGATATTTAATAGTTTTAACTGTATTCCTCTTTTGTTTCTTTTTAGCTTCTTTCCTTTGTTGCTTTAATTCATAAAGAAACTTACCAAAATCCATAATTTTACAAACAGGCGGTTTGGCATTAGGAGAAACTTCTACTAAATCTAGATCAGACTGAATTGCTTCTTGCTTCGCAATATCAGTACTAACGATACCAATCTGCGAGCCTTTAGCGTCAATTAATCGAACTTTTGTTACCCTAATGGCGTCATTAATTCGAGTTTTTACTTTATTTGGTTTTTTAATAATGTCTCCTGGTTTACTTTTTTTATAAACGTTCCAACGCTCATTGCACCTAAATCCTTTCCACCACGTTGTCGTACTGAAACTTGACCTTTCTCCATTTCACGATTACCAACCACTAAAATATAAGGATAACGTTGTAGTGAATGCTCGCGTATTTTAAAGCTTACCTTCTCATTTCGCAAGTCTGAAATAACTCTAAGTCCTTGTTTTTTTAACTTTTTAACAATATCTACAATAAAATTTGCTTGTTTTTCAGAAATATTGATAATAACCGCCTGAATAGGTGATAGCCAACAAGGGTACGCACCCTCATAATGTTCAATTAAAATACCTAAAAATCGTTCTAATGAACCCATAATGGCACGATGCAATATAACTGGAGTTTGCTTTACACTATTTTCATCAACAAATTGTGCACCTAAACGTTTTGGCATAGAAAAATCAACCTGCAAGGTGCCACATTGCCACTGCCTATCTAAACAATCCTTTAATATAAATTCAATTTTAGGACCGTAAAATGCACCTTCTCCTTCTTGTAACTCCCATACAATATTCTTAGCATTTAACGCTTCTGCCAATGCTATCTCAGATTTATCCCAGATTTCATTAGAACCAACCCGCTTTTCAGGTCGAGTAGATAACTTGATATTAATATTTTCAAATCCAAAATATTTATAGACATTAAATGTTAAATCAATAAAAGTTAAGACCTCACCTTGAATTTGTTCAGGTGTACAAAAAATATGCCCATCATCTTGTACAAAATTACGCACACGCATAATACCATGTAATGTACCTGAAGGTTCATTACGATGGCATGAGCCAAACTCTGCTAGACGTAACGGTAAATCACGATAAGACTTTAAACCTTGATTATAAATTTGAATGTGTGCAGGACAATTCATAGGTTTCACTACATAATAACGATCACCACTATTGGTGGTAAACATAGCATCACCAAATTTATCCCAATGCCCTGACTTTTCCCAAAGACTTTTATCAATTAATTGTGGTGTATGTACCTCTTGATAACCATTATCTCTGAAAATACCACGCATATATTGTTCAACCAATTGATATAAGATCCAACCCTTGGCATGCCAAAAAACCATACCAGGAGTCTCTTCTTCTATGTGGAATAGATCTTGAGATTTTCCAATTTTACGATGATCTCGTCTCGCAACTTCTTCTAACTTATGTAAATATACTTTTAAATCTTGTTCATTTCCCCAAGCCGTACCATACACACGCTGTAACATTTCATTACTAGAATCACCACGCCAATAAGCACCCGCCAATTTCATCAACTTAAAGTTCTTAAGTTTAGCAGTTGAAGGTACATGCGGTCCACGACAAAGGTCAATAAAATCGCCTTGCTTATACAAAGATAGTATTTGATTAGCAGGAATTGACTCAATAATTTGAACCTTGTAATACTCGCCCTTATCTTTAAAAAACTGTAATGTCTCATCACGACTCATTTCAAATCTTTCAATCTTAAGATTTTGCTTAACCAATTTGTGCATATTCTTTTCAATCTTAATTAAATCAGCTTCTAAAAAGCCATTTTTATAAGCAAAATCATAATAAAAGCCATTGTCAATTACAGGACCAATCGTCACCTGTGCATCTGGATACAGCATCTGAGTAGCTTGTGCCAATAAATGCGCTGTAGAATGGCGAATAATCTCAAGCCCTTGATCATCATTTGTCGTAATAATCGCAAGATTAGCATCCGTTTTAATTAAAAACGAAGTACTAACCAATTCGCCATCAACCTCACCAGCTAATGCAGCTTTAACCAAACCTATAGACTTTGCTACTTGCTCAACACTAACTACTTGTTCAAATATTTTTTGGGTTCCATCTGGCAGAGTAATAATTGGCATTACAAGAATATAAATCTAAAAAATAAAAAACTAAATTTTACCTTGATAATACTCTTATTTTAAGGCCTTTATTTGTACAATTATTAGTTGTAATGAAGTACTGCCTCTCCAACTATTAATGGATAATTTATAAACCGCCAAAACTTTCACAAACTCAAGTAACGGTTGAAAAAATACAATACCATCAAATACTTTAACATTACCATTTAATTTTAAGAGACATTTTATATGTTTTTTACCAACCACTTTTTGCTCAATAATCTCAAATTCACCATAAAAAATTGGCTCGTCAAATCCTTGACCCCAAGGTCCAACATCAACTAATAATTGTGCATTGTTTAATGATAATTCAAATACCTCTAATTCACCATCAGTTAACAAATTAACTTTAGATATCTGGTTATCTAGATGAATTTGAATAGCATCTGAAAAAGCTTGTTTAAAATTGGAAAAATTTTCAGATTTAATACTTAATCCTGCTGCCATAGCATGACCCCCGAATTTTACAATTAAATCAGGGTTTTGTCTATCTACTATATCTAATAAATCTTTGATGTGTACACTGGGGATAGAACGAATAGAACCTTTTAAATAATTACCTGACTGAGCAAATATCGCAACTGGACAATGATAGTTTTCTTTAAGTTTACCAGCCACAATACCCACAATACCCTCATGCCAAGATGGTTCAAATAAACTAATGGCAAATCTATCATGACCCATATCTTTTTGTGTAATAGATAATTCTTGCATATCAACAATAGATTGTGCTTGGTCTTGCATACGGGCTTGTTCTTGTTTGCGTTGTTGATTAAACCTTTCTAACTCTTGAGCATAACGCCTAGCATCATTTATATCATCAGTTAATAAGCAACGTATACCACATGAAATATCACTTAAACGCCCTGCTGCATTTAAACGTGGAGCTATAGAGAAAGCTAAATCACTTGCACATAAAGTTGAACTTGGTCGATTTGAAATTTCTAATAACGCCAAAATACCTAGAGAACATTTTTTTTGTTGAATTCGTTTAATACCTTGATCAACTAAAATTCTATTATTTTGATCAAGTTTTACTACATCAGCCACTGTACCAAGTGCAACCAAATCTAATACATTTCGTAAGTCTGGTGGAACAATTCTTTGATGGATAAAATAATCACTCTCACTTAAATGAGTTTTTAAAGCAGAAAATAGATAAAAACAAACTCCAACACCTGCTAAATTTTTGCTTAAAAATTCACAATCTTTAAGATTGGGATTAATAATTGCATCTGCATTAGGAAGATTCTCATTGGGTAAGTGATGATCAGTTACAATGACTAAAATACCTGATAATTTTGCTAATTTTATCCCATCAAAACTTGAAATGCCATTATCAACTGTAATAATCACATCAGGCTGTTTTTCTTGAATAGCTAAGTTAACAATTTCCTCACTCAAACCATAACCATGTTCAAAACGATTAGGAACTAAAAAATCCACATATTTTGCTCCCATCATACGTAATGACTTAACTGCAACAACAGATGCAGTTGCACCATCACAATCAAAATCACCAACAATCAAAATACGTTTTTGATTAAGTAAAGCTTGCTCAAGTAAGACAAGCGCGATATCTAGTTGAAGGAAATTAGGCTTTAATAGGTGACTAAGATTCAAAGACAAGTGCGACTCATTAATTCCACGAGCAGCATAAATTTTCTTTAAAAAAATAGGAATATCATCTGAATATGAATCAAATAAATTTTGATCTATTGTTCTAATAAGCATTGCTAACTGTTTGAATATAGGAATCAAAGGATTTATCAGAACTTTTACTACCGCAATAAAAAAATGGTACATCAATTGCGATATTTATATCTTGTTCATCCGAACTCCAGTAGGACTGACCTTTTGTATTCGGAAAAAAAAGTAGATTAATAAGCAAATCATTATCGCCATAAAATAATAAGGTTCTTAATTCTGACTCACTAGGTAACTGCCAAGTATTTTGCTTACATAACTTAACTATATTTAGTACATTAATAAATGCCTGAGTATTGCAATTTTTACCCCAGTGACAATGGTGACTATAGTCACCATTGCTAACCCCCTGATTAAACATCAAACCAAATGTAACTACTATTTTCATCTTGCAATCCTTTATCGCTTAATTTTACTTCCCATATCAGCTTAGACTTTTGATCAAGTACACATCGATGATCTTTAGACTCACTTTTAATAATATTTTCTCGTTCTGAGACCTTAATTAACTGTGCATTAACAATCAACCTATAAATAAATAATATTAAACAAACAATTATTTTATGCATTGATAATCAACTGTTTAATTCGATCTGAACTAGCAGGTGCCATATTCAAACCATTACAAAAATGTCCAGTATTTATGAATAAATGTTCAAATTGTTCATGTTTACCTAATATGACCTTACCAGAAAGGCTTGCTGGTCTAAAACCAGACCAATGATGTTCAATTTTCGCATTAAATAAAGATGAAAATCTTTGGTAAGCAAATTTATGGAGTGATTTTTGAACAACAATATCGATATGATTATCAAAACCAACATTTTCCATGGTAGAGCCTACTAATATTCTCCCATCCTTCCTTGGAATGATATATCTACCTTGATCTAATACAATATTTTTTACCATATTTTTTGTGGATTTAAGAATAATCATTTGTCCTTTCATTGGAAAAACTTCATCAACAAGTTTTAACCATTTTGAACTCCATGCGCCAGAACAAACAATAACATCTTGTGCTAAATAATTTTTATTTTTAGTTCTTACGCCAATCACTTTATTGTTTTTTATCAATAAATTATTCACCTTAACATACTCTATGATATCCACCCCTTTATTTAAAATATCAACCTTTAATGCTTGTAGCAACCTCGGATTACGAACTTGAGCAATGTTGGAAAACAGTGCACCATCAGCATAAGGTTGATAATCAACATGATATTTATTCATCCATTGAGTTGCTAATGGCAAGTCATATTCATCCATCATTAACAAGCCAGATTGAATATATTGCGGATCAATGCCAGTATCTTCAAAAATTTGTAAACATAGATCTTCATAAATTATTTGTGAAGCAAAACTTAATTCATTAGTTAAATCATCATAACGCCAAGGATACAATGGACTAATAATACCACCACCTGCCCAAGATGACTCTTTACCGCATTCACGTTGATCTAACAAAGTAACACTAACACCTGCCATTATCAATGTCCTTGCACTCATCATACCAATAATACCGCCACCAATTACCAAACAATCAGTCATTTTCTCCAATCCACTATTATCAATACTACTACACCAATACTGATAAAAATATCAGCAAAATTAAAAATTGGATAATTAAATCCACTGTAGTGAAAATCAATAAAATCAACAACAAATCCATTAGTAATTCGATCAATCATATTACCAATTGCACCTGATAAAATCAATACTAGACTGATAAGTTTAAACTTACATCTCAAAGACGTTCTTAGAATCCAAATACTAATAATAACACTAGAAATTGCAGAAATACCTGATAAGAAATAACGTTGCCAACCACTATTATCAGCTAAAAAACTAAATGCTGCACCATAATTATGGGAAAAAGTTAACGATAAAAATTCATTAATGATAATTGAATTATCAATACCTAAATATTCATAAGCTAACAATTTTGTTAACTGGTCACAAATAACTAATAATACAACTATTAAAAAATAATGTCTTACTTTCATATTGAATTTAGATTAAATTTTAATATAACAATAACGAGTATTACAAACTCCAAACCAATAACAATCCAAAACAAATTACCAAATTCTATATAATTCTGTAAATTAGTTATAATGCCACCTATAATAATTTCTCTATTGACAATAACAATTTTGTTTAAATATTTGGTGAATAAATTAACAGTAGCAAGTGTAATACTACTAACAATAGCAGCTAATTTAGCAAAGAAAGATTCATCAAAAACAAGAACATAAATTTGCCAAAAACTAAGGACAACACTAACTAATAATATAGTTCGATAAATAAAAATAACAATTATTACTATTTTAATATGTCTAATTAACAGTAACATCCAAATCATGAGTCAGTCCTTGAAATAAGTAAATAATCATACTAATGAGCAATAATAAGAATAAGAACAACTTATTGTGAATAAAATTTATTGTTGTATCTCATTATCACAATAAAAACAGTAAATATCAACCAACCAAATAATATTTGATTATTCATATGCAAAATAGCAACTATATTCAACTTAAACAAAATTACGCCTAAAATTGATAATAAAAGGAACAAATAAGGCAATTATAAATACTACTTCACAATTATTACTACAAATTCACAATTATTACTACAAATTCACAATTATTACTACAAACATCTGTCAATTTACCGCCTATCAAACTCATTACAAATATAGACCAACACAATGAAAGCCTTGATAAAAACTTAATAATTACAAGTTCAGTTAACTCGAATGCTGACATGTTCAAAGTATATTTCACTCAAAAATTTTTAGCAATGGAAATAAAAACACTGCTACCATAAAAAAATAAATGAGAAACAGAGGAATATAGCTAATTCTAAGCATTCGAATAGATATCAAGAAAATATATAACATACAATAAACATATAAAATATGTTAATCATTATAAGTGTTGTATACGTTATAATTTACTTTTTGTTAAAACAAAATTATAAATCTATGGGTTTCTTAACTGGTAAAAAAGCACTTATTGTTGGTGTTGCATCAAATCGCTCTATTGCTTGGGGAATTGCACAAGCTATGGCTAAACAAGATTGTGAGATTGCACTAACTTATCAAAATGATAAACTTAAAAAACGGGTTAATAAATGTGCAATAGTTTGTCACTCAAATATTATTATTAAGTGTAATGTTGCTAGTGATAAGGACATTGAAAAAACCTTTAAAAAATTAAAAAACTATTGGGATAATTTTGATATCATTATCCATTCAATTGCTTTTGCACCACGTGAAGCGCTAAATGGTAACTATATTCAAGCTACTACTCGTGAAAATTTTGCTATAACACATGATATTAGTTCATACAGTTTTACTGCGCTAGCCAAATATGCATCCTCCATGCTTAATGATAATGGAGCATTATTAACAGTTAGTTATTTAGGCAGTATTAGATCTATTCCAAATTATAATGTAATGGGAGTGGCCAAGGCCTCTCTTGAGGCTAATGTTCGTTATATGGCAACAGCTTTAGGACCTGAAAGAGGAATTCGCGTTAATGCAGTATCATCAGGCCCAATTAAAACTTTAGCAGCTGCTGGTATCAAAAACTTTAGCAAACTGCTTGATTATGCTGCAGATAGTTCTGCACTTAAACGTAACGTAACCATTGAAGAAGTAGGCAATACTGCTGCATTTTTATGTTCTGATTTAGCCTCAGGTATCACCGGTGAAATCACTTATGTTGATTCTGGTTATAATTTCTATGATAAGGGACCGAATTAACAATATTATAGAAAAGAAGCTAGCTTATTATAATAGTGTATCTTTATAAATATATGAAAGTCTCGCATTATTAATACAATGTTCTGTAAATAATAAAATTCTAATTACTCCAAAATATAATCTCGATATCTTTATAATCTCGATATCTTTATTGAGTATTTAAACCATTTGATTTTATCTGTCTTTTTACAAAAAGCTTAGTCCAGTATCTATTAGTCCAGTATCTAGATACCCCTATCCTCTTAAATTTAACCTATGGAATTTAATGTTGACTAATCTCTATTTTTTCTATTAAAAGAATTACTATACCATATATTATCTCTTTTTTATTTCAAAATAAAAAATATAATTAGATTAATTAACTAAATATCAGACAAATTAAATTTTGATATACATATTATAACAAAATTATTAACAATAGTTTTTAATGATGATAATAGTATACCCAAAAATATTTTATATAAAGATTACTATACCTTCTAGTAAATTCAATTTACAAGTTTCTGCTAAAAATTTCAATTTCTGATTGAGATTTAAGCATTTCAAGAATATTTGCAAATACCTCATTTGATTCTAAGCTTAGCAAAGATTTTTCAAGTACAGCGTTGACTATTTTGATATCTGTCGTTTTAACACCTAATAGATCAATCACAATTGCATTACCTCTTTCTAAGTCTTGAACACTATAGCTAGATTTTCTATTAATTGGTTTAGCTAATGAAAACACTTTATTAACAATATTAGTTTTAACTTTATTAGAATCTCGTTTTATCCAACCCACACTATGCCATTTTAGTTTATTTTTAATCATTATTTTTTCAAGTTTATCTTTATCATTATGAGTCAATAAATCGACAATATTATTAGCGAGATTATCAACAAAAGTTTTAGCTAATAATGTTATTAAATGTGTATTAATTTCACTTTCAACTTCAGAAAAAGATTTTTGTCTTTTTGCTAATTTTTCTCGTACGCGAATGACCATTAATTTATCTTTTGATAATTCTAAAACCTCTGAATTTTCACCCTTATTAAGAACCATATCACTAAATGCAGTAGTTATAATTTTTTGGTTTAATTGAGTATTACGTTTATCAAAAAAATCACTCACTTGAAGCTTTAAATTCATTTTATCAACAATTTCCTCTAAACTTGTCTCATAGGCTAAGTTGGCTAACTCTTCAGTTAAGTTATAAAATACTTTTTGTGCTTGTTTTTGAATATATAAATCAAGTATTTCATGTTTAACTGTATCAAACGATTTAAGGGTCTTAACTTTAATATTATTTAGTTTAATAATATGATAGCCAAATTTAGATTTAACTAAATCACTTACCTCACCAAGCTTCATAGCAAATACTTTTTTCTCAAATTCTGATACCATAATACCCCGAGTAAAAAAACCTAAATTTCCTGCATCGTCTTTAGAACCTGAATCTTGAGAATATTGCTTAGCTAGCTTGACAAAATCACCACCATTATCTAATAAAGTAACAACTTTTTGTGCGGTTAATTCGTCTGTAAGCAAAATATGCTGTGCTTGTCTTTCTTCTTCTGTAGTAAAATTTTCTTGCTCATTTTCATAAAAATTAAATAATTCGTCATCACTTACTTTAATTCTTTTTGCGATTTCATTCAATGACAATTCAATAAATTCTATTTTTACTTGTTCTGGTGCAAAAAATAACTCCTTTTTATTATCATAAAAATCTTTAACACTTTGCGCATCAACCTTAACTTCTTTGATGTAATTATCAGTCTGAATAATAATATAACTAAATTTTCGTTTTTGATCGTTTAATTTTTGTAATCTTATAAGTTGTGATGGGGTAATAAAAGCAGAATCTAATAGATTAGATTTAATTTGAGTACGCCTTAATTCTTGTAACTTTATTGTCTCATATTTTTCTGTTGTATAGCCATTAAGCATTAATAATTTCTTATATTTTTCTAATGAAAATCGTCCTTCTTCTTTAAACAAATCGTTAGCTCGAATAATAGCATTAAGTTCACTGATAGTTGTTTCATAAGATAATTTTTTAGACAACTGCTCAAGCAAGTGTTTATCAAGCATTTGATTAAGAATAGATTGTTTTAATATAAAATCAAATTTTTTATCATATTTTTTATCTAATTCTTGTTGTAACCATTTTTTTTGTGGGTTAAATTCTGAAAGAAATTCTTCTTTCGAAATATCAACACCATCAAAAGAAGCAACTTTAATATTTGAAGCGCCAGTAAAATATTCACTTATACCAAATAAAGCAAAAGGAATAATAATTAAACCAATAATTAAGTAGGATATCCAGTTCTTGGTTTTGTTTCTAATTGAAACTAGCATAATAGTATGTATTAACGGCTAATGATTAATAATCTAAGAACCGTTTATATTTTAATAAAAATAAGAATTATAAACGAAAACCTTTGTATTTATACGTAGGTTTTGTTATGATTCAAAAATTGAATTTTGAATGAATCAAAACCATAATAAAGAAAAGATTATGGCGGAGCGGACGGGATTCGAACCCGCGACATCCTGCGTGACAGGCAGGCACTCTAACCAACTGAGCTACCACTCCGAATTTATTTTTTGGTGGGCGCTACAAGACTTGAACTTGTGACCCTCGCCTTGTAAGGGCGATGCTCTACCAACTGAGCTAAGCGCCCAAAAAAAATACTTAGTATTATACAACAAAAAATTAGGAATATTTACTTTAAAAATTAAGAATTCACCGATTCTTTAAGTAATTTACCTGCTTTAAATGCAGGCACTTTAGAAGCCTTAATTTGGATTGCTTCGCCTGTTTGAGGGTTACGACCTGTACGTGCTGCACGATCACGAACAACAAAACTACCAAAACCTGTAATAGCCACATTATCACCACTTGTTAATGCTGAGGTGATTGCGCCTGTCATGGCGTCTAATGCACGAGCTGAATCTGCTTTTGTTAAGTTGGAAATTTGTGAAATTACTGCAACTAAATCTGATTTATTCATTGAATTTATTCTCCTGTATGTAAACCTTTTTCGATTAAAAAATATCAAACTTGAAATTAAACTTTGGTTGAATTATCCATTAAATATCAGTACTGTCAATGGACTTTGATAAAAAATATACTAAATTTTATCTCATACTATTTCTTAACTCATCAATAAGAGGAAAAATTTTACTTTCCCAAATTCGTGGAGTTAATTCACCAATACGCTTAAAACGAATAATACCTTGCTGGTCAGTGATAAAAGTTTCAGGTGTTGCGTATACACCTAACTCAAGGCCAAGCTTACCTAATTTATCAAATACAATAGAATCATACGGATTACCAAGTCTAGTTAAAAATATATTTCCATCCTTTCTGGTATCTTTATAATTAATGCCTAATATTTGTAATGAGTTGATTTTAGCTATTTTCATTAATATTTCATGCTCAACTCTACAGGTAACACACCAAGAAGCCCAAAAATTAATCAAAGATATTTTTCCCTGTAATTTATCTTGAATAGAGTAAATTTTAGCACTATTGAAATCTTCTACTTGTAAATCTGGAAATGCTCTATCAAGCAATGGTGAAGGTAGTTTTGTAGGATCAAGTCCAAGACCTATATATAAAAAACTTACTAGTACAAAGAATAAAATTAAAGGTAGAAATTTTTTCATTGTTTATTTTTAGCTTTTTCCAATACGTAAGACACTTCTGCTGGCATGTAGTTTTCATCATGTTTAGCAAGTACCTCTGTTGCCATAAAAACGTCATCAACTAAAGAACCAGTTGTAATAACGCCCTGACCTTCTTTAAATAAATCAGGCAAAATTCCTGAATAATTAATACGAAAGGTGTTAGCATAATCAGTTACATCAAATACAACTTTAATACCATCATGTTTAACGCTATCCTTAACAACCATACCGCCTAAACGAAAATCTTTATCTTTTGGAGCCCTACCATTGGTTACATCAGTAGGAGACAAAAAATACAATAAATTCTCGTTAAATGCTTTTAAACCTAAATAACCTGCTAAACTTACACCTATTATTAATAAAGCAACTAGTACCATTCTATTTTGTCGTTTTGTCATGTTATTTTTCTCTTAAATACTTAATGCGCAAATGTTCAATTACATTTTTGTGAATAGAATATGTGCGTATAAATAAAGTTGCAATCACAATCAAGGTCATTAAATAAGAAAACCAAATATAAAAAGCATATTTTCCATACGGAAGAAAAGAAAAATATTCTGCTAACGTCACTATCTATGCTCCATAATTACTCTTTTAACCCAACTAGAATTTTGTTCTATGACCAACACTTCATCTCTAGCCCTCATTAACATAAGCGCACCATATAAAAACTTAAACGCCATACCCATTAATAATAATGCAATTAACATATCAACATCTTGGATGGATACTTTATTAATACTGACTGACGCACTCTGATGTAATGTATTCCACCATTTAACCGAATAATGAATAATAGGTAAATTAACCAAACCCACAATAGCTAATACTGAAGAAGCCCTAGATGCAGTTTTAGGATTATTAAATGCATTATTAAGTGACATATAAGCTAAATATAAAAATAATAAAATTAACTCTGAGGTTAAACGTGCATCCCACACCCACCAAGTACCCCACATTGGCTTACCCCAAACCGCACCAGTAGTTAAGGCTAAAAAAGTAAATGCTGCTCCAATAGGAGCTGATACCTTAGCAATAACATATGCTAATTTAATTTTCCAAATTAGGCCAATACCTCCTGAAATTGCCAATACTAAATAAACAAACATACTCATCCATGCAGCAGGTACATGGATAAACATAATGCGATAACTCTCACCTTGTTGATAATCAATAGGTGCCACAATTAGCCCCCAGTACAATCCGATTAATATTAGAACAATAAAAGGGATTAAAAGCCAAAGAATGATTTTTTGACTAATTTGATAGAAATTTTTAGGCGAGGCAAAGGTTTTAATCCATTTCCACATAAACCACTCCTGCTAGTTATTTAACTTATGAAGAATATTATTTTAGCGACTTATGTGCAACATTATTACGTAAATAAGTTGGCAGTGCTAACTTATTGCTAAAATTGATATGTTGGTTAGCACAGGTTAAATAAAGTACTATGAGATTCTCAGCTTTTGGATAAAAATTAGCAAAACAGGTATTAATACCTGTTTGTTGAATAAGCTCATTGTCATATACACCCCATCCATCTCCCACGCCAATAAAATATTTTCCAAGAATATCCACTTCATCAGGCTTTTGTAAACTTTCCTTACACAAGATTTGATTTTGATAAATACCCCAATATACCTCATTCATACGTGCATCAAGTGCAATAGCAATTTTGCTAATATTGTATTTTTTAAACGCTCCAAACCCAAGCAGCTCAAGTGTTGAAAAACCTACTGTAGGAATATTATATGCCAACGATATACCTTGAACTACACTAACACACATTCTAACACCTGTAAAAGATCCAGGACCTTTAGTGTAGATAATACCATCTAAGGCAGAAGGTAGCAATTGACCAGCTTTAAAAATCTCATCGCAAAGTGATAATATTAAACCTGAACTTTTATTCACATCTTGAACAAAACGAGAAAAGATTTCACCTTGAGTATAAAGACTTACCGAACACGTATTAGTACAAGTATCAATTGCTAATAAATTTATCATTTTCTTAAACTTATTATATATAAAACAAAATATTTGTATTTAAATAGTTTTAATAAATAACTAGTTGAATCATAATAATCAAGGACTTTCACTACAGCTATAAGCTTAGCCATTTCTTTTAAATTACAATCATACCATGATCTCTATTAAAGTAAAATCAAATAGGTAACTGGTCTTTTACTTCTTCAGGCGCATCAGAAGTCTCATTTTTATCCAAATTTTCTTCATAATTTAGTATGTTGTCTTCATTATTTTCTGTATCAAGCTCCCTATGCAAGAAATAATCTTTATAATCATTCATAACCTTACCTCTTTCAGAAGACGGCAGATTTTCCCATTAAGATTTAAAATCTGCAACAATATTAAGAGATTTTTGAAAATTGACTTTATCCAAAGATCTATTTTCAGGAAGATTTTCAGAATTATAAGTAAGAGTTAAAAAAGAATTATCTGTATGCAGAATTGACTCATGAAAACATCGAACGGGGCCCACTGCCGGGAGCGGCTCTAGACGGCACCCGAAACATTAGACCACATGGAAGGGTTAAAGGAACAGTTTCACCACTTTCACCACGTTCATCAAAGATTACAGAATTTGTAATAAGATCCCTGTAAGCTTGTAAAGGATGATAACAGGACATTAAAGTCTTATACCACCCCTAGGGGGAAAATAGAAGCCACACTAAAGTTGTTTTTACGGTGTGTTTTCTTAGCATTTTTAGAAGAAATACGTTTA
The DNA here is from genome assembly GCF_014706615.1 of Candidatus Vesicomyosocius sp. SY067_SCS001. NCBI lineage: Bacteria > Pseudomonadati > Pseudomonadota > Gammaproteobacteria > Pseudothioglobaceae (SeqCode) > Candidatus Vesicomyidisocius > Candidatus Vesicomyidisocius sp. SY067_SCS001. Next base: position 635,393 of record NZ_CP054877.1, read on the forward strand.
GAATATCTTTTCCGTAATTTAAAAGGTTTTCTCATATTATTTTTCCTTTTTTAGTCTTAATTTTATTAATTGGTATCACCTAGCCCAGTTACATCAAGTAACTTTTTGGTAAAGTCATTAATTACTCGTATTGTTTAACCCCAAATACAAAATATTTATATACACAAAAATTACAGAACTATTAAGCATGCATTCTTTAATTAAACGAATATACCAATAATAACCCCTCATCAATGCTTCTTTAACTTTTTATCTCAAAACTTCTCTTTCTATTTGATAAGGTATTTTTAATTAAATACATCTTATGATATTAGTCATAAGAAATGACTTGTTATAGAATATGTAATATAATAAATTATCTAAATTTTAACAAAATCTATCCCCAAAATATTTTTTTATACAATATATAGAATTAAGTGATTGTTAAAAACAAATAATTAGTATAAAATTCTTTCTTCCTTGCTTGAGAGCACTATTTCCAAGCTATTTAAAACATAACCATAAGGAGAAAACTCATGAGACATTATGAGATTACACTTATTGTCCATCCTGATCAATCAGCTCAGGTAGGTACAATGATGGACAAATACAAAGAAATCATTACTGCTGATGGTGGTAAGATTCATAAAGAAGAGGATTGGGGGCGTAAGCATTTAGCCTATCCAATCAAGAAAATTTATAAAGCACATTACTTGATGATGAATATTGAGTGTGACCAAGAGATGCTTGATAAACTCAATTATAATTTTCGCTTTAATGATGCTATTCTTAGAAATTTAATTATTTCTAAGAATAAGGCAATTACCACACCATCAATCATGATGGTTAATAAAGATAAAGATAAAGAAAAAGAAAAAGAAAAAGGGAAGTCATAATGGCTAAGCAAATAAAAAGAAAACGTAGACCTCAAATTAAAATTAACACTTTTTGCCGTTTTACAGCAGCAGGAGTAACAAAAATTGATTATAAAGATATTGATATATTACTTAAAAATATTGATGAAAGTGGAAAAATTACACCATCAAGAATGACTGGAACCAGTGCTAAATTTCAGCGTAAACTGACAACTGCCATTAAAAGAGCTAGATTCTTAGCCCTTATTCCTTATACTGACAAACACAAGAAATAGGAGTATATCATGCAAGTAATTTTATTAGAAAATATTCAAAAATTAGGAAATTTGGGTGATGTAATTAATGTTAAGGCTGGCTATACTCGTAACTTTTTAATTCCCAAAGGTAAAGCCAAACTTGCAACTAAAACAAACTTAGCTGAATTTGAATTGATTAGAGCTAAACTACAAGTTGCTGAAGCTAAAACACTTAAAAATGCAAAAGCTATTGAAACTAAGATGACTAATACTATTTGTATTATCCAAGCTAATGCAAGTGAAGAAGGTAAATTATTTGGTTCCATCAACACCACTGATATTCAAACAAGTCTTATAAAAAATGGTTTTAAAATTGAAAAACGTAATATTAATATACCTGAAACAATTCGTCATACAGGTGAATATAAAATTAACATTAATTTACATACAAATATTACAGCAAGTGTTAAAATTGTTATTAAATCCTTCCAAAAAGCATAAAAAACTAATTCATTGTACGTTAAAATTAAAAACCCTATAATTAGGGTTTTTAATTTTTTAAAAGGTTCTTTAAAAAGAAAAGCCAATGAATATCAAAAACACCAAAATACCACCAAATTCAATCGAATCAGAACAATCTGTTTTAGGTGGTTTATTATTACATAATGAAGCATGGGATCGTGTTGCAGATATCTTAACTCAAGTAGACTTTTACAATGCCTCACATAAAATTATTTTTAATGCTATTAGCACTCTATTGCAGCACGACCAGCCTGCTGATATTCTCACTGTAAAAGAACAAGTTAAAAAAACAGATTCTGAAGAAGTTATTGGTGGCTTTTTCTATTTAGCCCAAATTGCTGAAAATACCCCTAGTATTTCTAACATTGAATCTTATGCTAAACATGTAAGAGAACTATCAGTTTATCGTCAACTAATTATTGTTAGTCACCAAATTGCCGATGCTGCATACCACCCAAAAGAAGTTGAAGTTCAAGAATTAATTGATCTTTCTGAGAAAAAAATATTTGAAATTGCCGAACAAATGACTAGGGGAAAACAAGATATTACTAATATAAAAGATATTATTAAAGATGTTGTTAATCGTGTACAAGAAATGCAAGAATATAGTGGTATAAATGGTTTAGAGACTGGCTTTATTGAATTAGATAAGTTAACTTCTGGCTTACAAAATGGCGATCTAATTATTATTGCCGGACGCCCATCTATGGGTAAAACCGCTTTTTCAATGAATATTATTGAACACATTGCTATTACTGCTAAAGAACCCAAACCAGTTGTAATATTTAGTTTAGAAATGCCAACTGAACAATTAGTAATGCGTATGATTTCATCATTTGGTCATATTGAAGGCTCAAAATTACGCAACACCATGACTGAAACTGACTGGAATAGTTTTAATCATGCTGTATTAGCTCTGGAAAAATCTACCGTTCTTATTGACGAAACCCCTTCTATTACCCCAATAGAAATTCGTGCAAAATGTCGACGATTAAAACGTCAATACCCTGACTTAGCACTAATTATGGTAGACTACTTGCAACTCATGACTGTACACGGAAAGAATGAAAACAGGGTCCAAGAAATCTCTGAAATTTCCCGTTCACTAAAAGCACTAGCTAAAGAAATTAACGTACCAGTTCTTGCCTTATCGCAACTTAATCGTGGAGTTGAATCACGCCTTAAAGCTAACAAAGGTCGTATGCCACAAATGGTTGATTTACGAGAATCTGGCTCAATTGAACAAGATGCTGATATTATTGGCTTTATCTATCGAGACCAACAATATCATGATGATACCTATTCAAACCCAGAAGAAATTGGTAAGGCAGATTTAAAGATTGTCAAACATAGAAATGGCCCCACTGGGATAATCAAACTTGCCTTTATCGGAGAATATGCACGATTTGAAGACTTGGCTAACGAGGACCAATTCCACGATATGAACGATGAACAAATAGATACAACTTATGCACATACTATAGCTAATTTTAACCAAGAACCTTTTTAATAAAAACCTTGTCTATGTGTACCATTGTTTCAATTTCACAATCAGCATTAAAGCACAATCTCTTAATTGTAAAAAAAAATTCGCCTAATTCCAAAATAGTTTCTATGGTAAAGGCAAATGCTTATGGGCACCAGATTAATTTAATCAATCCAATTATTAACCATTCTGATTTATTAGCTGTCAGCGAAATCTCGGAAGCAAGAAAGTTACGTAAAATAACAAAAAAGCCAATTTTACTTCTATCAGGTGTTATTGAAGACCAAGAACTACAACAAGCCATTAAATTAAATTGCCAAATTGTTGTACATGATAAAACCCAAATTACCACTATCAACAACACCAAACAACCAATCAATATTTGGATAAAAATTAACACAGGCATGCACCGACTAGGCTTGTCTACCCATGAATACCTTGATTTCGTAAAATTATTAGAGAACAACCCATTAATTAATACCCAATGCGTTATGAGTCATTTTGCTTGTGCTGATGAAATTAACCACCCAATGAACCAGTCTCAACTATTTGAATTTAAAAAATCAACATATCACACCACTAAACGTTCAATGGCAAATTCTGCTGCGATTTTGTCAAATCCAGCCTCACACTTTGATTATGTTCGTCCTGGTATTATGTTATACGGGGTTTCTCCTTTTGAAATTATTAATAATAATCTTAAGCCTGTTATGCAACTATCAGCACCAATTATGTCAATTAAAACCATCAAAACTGGTGATTCAGTAGGTTATGGCGCTACTTGGATAGCTAAAAAATCAACAACCATAGCGACTATCGGTATCGGTTATGGTGATGGCTATCCACGCCATGCTAAAAATGGTACTCCTGTGCTAATTAATAACAATTTATGTCCACTTGTTGGACGTGTATCTATGGATTTAATTTGCGTTGATATAAGTAATGTTAAAGCCTCTGTCGGAGATAATGTCATTCTTTGGGGGACTCAGAAATTACGCATTGAAACTATTGCAAAACACAGCAATACCATTGCTTATGAACTACTTACAGGTGTTAGTTCTCGGGTTGCTTTTATTAGTACTATATGAACCATAGTCTTATTCAGATTAGTGATTGTCACATTGATGATAATGAGTACTCTATGGGTGTTAATACACATATTAATCTAAAAAAAATTATTAGCAGAATTAGCCATATTAATATTGATGTACTATTAATTACTGGTGATCTTACTCACAAAGGCTCAATTACTTCTTACAAAACTTTACAACAGATACTATACCCCATTCAAACAAAACTACTGATCATACCTGGTAATCATGATAACAAAAACAATTTGAGCACTACTTTTTCTAAAAATTTATTTAGCCAATACACGCTTGGAAAGTGGGAAATTATTAATATAAATTCAGTGCAAGTATCAAAAATCAGTGGGTTCCTAACAAAAGATGAACTAATAAAACTAGAGCTTAATTTAGCGAAATCAATTGTTCAATATATACTCATTGCATTACACCACCCCACTGTACCAATGAACAGTACTTGGGATGATTCATTGTCTTTAAAAAACCCAGAAGCATTGTTTAACGTACTTGATAAATACCATAAAATACAAGCTATACTATTTGGTCATGCACATCAAGCGGCTGAATTTAGAAGATTAGGGGTAAAAATTATTTCATGTCCATCAACTGCCTTACAATTTAACAATGAAACTAGAATTGGCTTTAACTATTACACACTGTATGATAATGGACAACTAACAATTAACACAAAATGGATATAGAGCAATACTTATTAACATTTTTATATAATCAAAAAAGTCAAAAACTTACAGTAAAATTTCTCAAATATTTGAAATTTATTCCACTGTTAAAAGCAAATTACTCACTATTTGTACTAATTAAATACAAATAGTTAAAATTAAATACCTTTATCAAAAAATAGTTGAATTATTTCTTAAGTAAATATCAAGGAAATCATGGAAAATACTGTAAAAAAAAATCAAGAAAAAAATAAATTGGTCATTACCATTTCATCAAGAGCCTTATTTAATCTTGATGAATCTCACAAAATCTTTAAAGAACAAGGAGTTAAAGCTTATACTAAACATCAAGAAGAAAACGAAAAAGTTATTTTACAACCAGGAGTTGGTTTTTCACTAGTCAAAAAATTACTAGCACTAAATACTTCACAAAACCCCATTGATGTTATTTTACTTTCACGCAATAGCGCTGATACAAGCTTGCGTATTTTTAATTCTATTGAAAATTATGGCTTAAATATTTCAAAAGCAGCATTTACCCGTGGCGAAAGTACGCATAATCTTGTAGGTGCGTTTGGAGCAGATTTATTCTTATCAAGTAATTACCTAGATGTACAAAAAGCCTTAGAATTAGGTTTTGCAGCAGCATCAATTGTCGGTTCTGGCTCACAAAAACAACACAAAACCCAATTACGAATTGCTTTTGATGGTGATGCAGTTATTTTCTCAGATGAATCAGAACGAATTTTTCAAGAAAAAGGCTTAAAAGCCTTTATAGAAAACGAAAAAAATTCAGCTAATATTGCATTAAAAGCTGGTCCATTTAAATACTTTATAATGTCGTTACAAAAAATACAATCTTCTTTTCCGACGACAAATAACCCAATCAGAACCGCTCTAATAACCGCACGTTCTGCACCATCACATAAACGCGTTATTCACACCATGCGTAAATGGGGTATTCGTATTGATGAATCTTTCTTCCTAGGCGGGTTAGAAAAAGGTATATTTTTAAAAGAATTTAGTGCTGACATCTTTTTTGACGATCAACATCACCACTGCCAATCAGCCTCTAAATACGTACCTACAGGGCATGTTCCTAATAACATTAGCAGTCAAAAAAATCATGCTTGATAAATAATTATAACTTAACCTAATTTACGAAGAAAATAACTATCAAAAATATCTATCTAAATTAAAAACGTTAATAGTTAAAAAATTTAATATTAATTTCTTTTTTTAATCCTCCTCTGCTTTAATTTATCTTTCAGAAGTGAACTCATGGGCTTACAAAGTGTTAGAATAATACTTTTACAAATGCTTAAAATCCAAGTGAAAATATATATTTTAATACTTTCTATTATAATTTTAAATATCTTAAATCCTGTAAAAGCTGAATATACATACAATAAAAATCTAGATTTAACAGAAATACCTATTAAAAAAGCATTATACAAACCTTTTATAGAACGATATATTTTAGATGAACTTAAACTATTGCGCCAAGAACAACAACAATTAAAGGTTGATTTTGCCGAAAAAGTCGCAAACGCAAGATTAGATGTTTCTGATAGAGCAATCAGATATACAGCAGATACTACCACTAATATTTTCTACATCATTACCATTGCTGCTACCTTACTTGTATTATTAGGATGGCGTTCATTACAAGATGTTAGAGATAACATTAAAACCATTACTTCGAAACAAGTATCAGAGTTAACACAAAAATATGAGAAAAGACTAAGTATAATAGAAGATAAAGCTAGAATACGCTCTGAACAAATTATCAGTACACAACAAGATATTGCCAATACCAACCTAATTCATTCATTATGGGTACGCTCAGGCATTGCCAAAAGTGAACAAGAAAAAATTAATATTTTTGATGAAATCTTAGATCTAGCGCCAGATGATATTGAAGCATTAACCTATAAAGCCGATACTTTATTAGATATTGATGAAGACACTTGGTCACTATCTTTATCCAATCGTGCTATAGAAATAGACGATAAATATGCACTAGCTTACTGGCAAAGAGCTTGTGCAAAAGCTAAATTAAAACAACATGATGATGCAGTAGCAGACATAAAATTAGCCACTGATTTAACAGAATCACTAAAAACAGAAGTTATGAATGAAGTCTATTTCGAGAATTTAAAGGATAACAAGAAATACCAAATTTTAATTGGTAAATTTGGTAACATTAAAAATAATTAAGATATTATTAATTTTTTATAAATAATATCTTAACGAGTATCAATATAATTAACACTTGATCTAAAAAGTCTAATATTATAAATTTAAACTAATTAATACTTATAAATTTCAATATATACACTAGTTGCATAAATTTTCTTCCTAATGAATCAAGAACTAATACTTAACTAAAATTGACTTTTAGTGTAATACTTCTTTGTAGAAATCGATTTTATTAAACTATAATAAAAGACTTGCTATATATATGACCTAATTTTGTAATAATAGCACTTATTACAAAAACTACAACTGCTATAAAGTTGAAGATAATATATCCGCTTGATATATTTATTGATACTCTTAACTCTATCCGTTAACAAAACCAATAACATCATCTAATATTTTTATATATTTAACCGTGAATGAGTATGTCCAATATCTTTGAGTTTTTGTAAATATTCATGCCAAAGCTTATCGTGATTAGAAGCAAGTTTATACAAGTGTGACCAAGAATAAATACCGCTATCGTGTTTATCACTAAAAAATAAAATTACAGCGTAATTTCCTGTTGGCTGAATACGTAAAATAGTAACATTTTCTTTATTGAGTTGCAATATTTCTTGTCCTGAAGCATGACCAACTACTTCAGCTGAAGGTGAATAAATTCTTAAATATTCAGCACTAAGCAAATAATTGATCTCATCAAAGGTAATAGTTAATAAAGTTTTTTCTTTGTTTAGGCTAATATTAGTTGGTGTTTGCATTAGTTATCTTTGATATATACCATCCAATAATATTCTATCATAAATAAATTAATCAAACCTTGATAATTATAAGTGAGCAATATCATAAGATATGTTGATTTATTTTAATAAATACATAAGATTTAATAACGACTTCATGGTAATTAATCATCTTTCTAGTTTTAGTCAATATATGATACTCAATTTCTAATATTGAAATAAAATACGCATTAATCAAATTAAATTGAGATATATAACAAGAAAACTAATGAAGCTAATACTATTATCTTGAAAGATTATTTCAGTAAGAAAATGATAATAACAATAGCAAAAATAGTAATACTAAAGGATAGATGACAAACAGGTATGAATATTTCTAAATATATTGGACAAACTCCAATGATTTCATCATATAAATAAATACTGTATTTTGTTTCTTATTCTTCTAACTCTTAAGAGATAAATTGGTAAAATCTTTAGAACTTCTAACATTTATAAAAAAATGAGTAAAAAAATCCAAGCTATTCGTGGTATGAACGACTTATTGCCGAAAAACTCTGCACTCTGGTTATCGTTAGAAAAAACAATTTTTGATTTATTTATTACTTATGGGTATCAAAATATTCGCACTCCAATCGTTGAGAAAACAGATACTTTTTGTCGTGCCATTGGTGGTGATACAGATATTGTTGAAAAAGAAATGTATTCATGGAAGGAAGCAAGTGGTGAATCATTAAGCTTAAGACCAGAAGGCACAGCTGGTTGTGCACGTATGATGATTGAGCATAATTTACCTAGAGAAAACATCCAAAAAGTCTTTTACCAAGGAGCAATGTTTCGGCATGAACGTCCGCAAAAAGGACGTTATCGTCAATTTCATCAAGTAGGACTTGAGATATTTGGTGTATTTAATGCCAAAGCAGATGCTGAGCTTATAATGATAATACATGCTTTGTGGCAGATTATTGGTTTAAAAAATATTGTATTAGAGGTTAACACTTTAGGATCTAATGAGGTGAGAAGTGCTTATAGAAAAATATTAGTTGCATATTTTAATCAGTATAGAAACCAGCTAAATGAAGACGGTTTAAACCAATTAAAAACTAACCCATTCCGCATCTTGGATAGTAAAAATAAAGCAATGTATTCTTTAATTAGCAATGCACCTAAGTTAATAGATTACTTAGATAAAAAATCTACACAGCATTTTGAACAGTTTAAATCTTATTTAGACGCTTTAAATATTACTTATGTAATTAATACTAGCTTGGTTCGTGGGTTAGATTATTACAACCGTACTGTCTTTGAGTGGACAACAACTGATTTAGGTACCCAAAGTACAATTTGTGCTGGTGGCAGATATGATGGTTTAATTGAGAAGATGGGTGGTACACCCACACCAGCAGTTGGTTTAGCAATTGGCTTAGAACGTCTAGTATTATTATTAGAAGCACAAAGCTTAATATCAACTAAATCTACTTTATCTATTTATTTAATCGCATTCGGCAAAAAGGAACAAATTAAATCAATGCAAATAGCAAATGTTTTACATGATGAATTACCTAGTTTAATCCTTTATAATGACTTAACTTTAGGTAGTTTTAAGAGTCAATTTAAAAAAGCAAACAAAGCAAAAGCTCATTTTGCATTAATCTTAGGTGAACAAGAGCTAAATAATAATCAAATTAGTATCAAACCTCTAAGAAATCAAGGAACGCAACAAACTATGAATTTAGAAGAAGCCGTGAAATATTTTAAGGAAAACCAATGAGAAGTTTTATTGAAGTAAGTAGAACTGAAGAAGAACAAATTCAACAGTGGATTAAAAAAAATACACTACAAATTGTTATTGCTATTACTGTGAGTTTGAGTGGTATTTGGGGTTTTAATGCTTATAAAAAATATCAACACTCACAAACTATTAAGGCACGAAGTATTTACTTAACATTTAGATCTGAGCCTCACAATATACAAGTCTATGAACAACTAAAAAATAACCATAAAAATAGTATCTACCTTGATCATGCAATATTAATTCTAGCTAAAAACGCAGTAACTAATAAAAATTATATGCAAGCACTTGAATATCTTATTCCATTAAATAATACAAGCAATCCTTCCATTGCTAAAGTTATTAATATGAGAATAGCTAGCTTACATTTAGAAATGGGTAATTATAAAAAAGCACTTGATGCATTAAATACTGTTCCTAACAGTACATTTAATGGGTTGTATAATCAACTTAAAGGGGATATTTATTTAGCTAATAACCACATTGATAATGCTAAAAAACATTATAAATTAGCCTTAAATCAAATCTCTAAAAATTCTGAGTTACAAAATTTGATTAAAATTAAATTAAACGATCTTAACTAATAACCTATGGAGTTACCTATTATTTGCCTTGTTGGACGACCTAATGTTGGTAAATCAACGTTATTTAATCGCCTAAGTCATTCACGACAAGCATTAGTGTCTGATTTTGCAGGACTGACTCGCGATCGTCAATACGCAAAAGTGCTTTTAGATAATGAAACACAAACTTTTACCACAATTATTGACACAGGTGGATTTACCAATAAAGACAATCTAGTTGACAGCGGCATACAGGATCAAATACTAAATGCACTAGAAGAATCAGATGTTATTTATTTTATGCTTAATAGCCGAGACGGTGTAATCAGTCTTGATTTAGAAATAGCTTCACAGCTTAGAAAGCTTAAAAAAAATATCATACTAGTTTGTAATAAAGCTGAAGGTTTAAACCCAACCTTAACCACTGAATTCTTTGAACTTGGACTTGGAAAACCTATTCTTATTTCAGCTGAACATGGTCAAGGTATTGATAATTTAATTAATACTACCCTACCTTTACTACCTAAAGTAACTGTTAATGAGGAAGTAATAGAAGGCATTACTATAGCTGTACTTGGTAAACCTAATGTAGGTAAATCAACTTTAATTAACCATATTTTAGGGGAAGAACGAGTAATAGCAATTAATTTATCAGGCACTACACGCGATAGTATTTACATTCCTTTTAAACGTAAAGGACAGCAATATACACTTGTCGACACAGCAGGCATTCGTCGTAAACATTTAACCCATGAAAAAATTGAAATATTTTCTATTATTAAAACCATTAATGCTCTGGAAAGAGCTCATGTTGTTATTCTTGTATTAGACGCACAAACTGGAGTAACTAAACAAGATGCAAGCCTATTAGGCATGATTCTAGATAAAGGTAAGGCACTGCTAATTGTTATTAACAAATGGGATGGTTTAGATGACTATCAAAAACAAGAAGTTAAACGCAAGTTGGAAGTTAAACTTTCTTTTATAAATTATACTAGCATACATTATATTTCTGCGCTACATGGATCTGGTGTGGGTAAATTATTTACACCTATTAACCAATCTTATCAAGATGCTTGTAAACAACATTCAACTTCAATATTGAATAAAATTTTAGAGAAAGCCAATAAAGGTCATCAACCACCGCTTGTTAAAGGTAGAAGATTAAAAATTAAATATGTTAATCAAACTAATATATTTCCTCTAACTCTTGCTTTTCATGGAAATCATTTACAAAATGTACCAAATGCCTATGAACGTTATTTAAAAAATTTTTTTATTAACTCTTTAAAACTAACCAACATCCCTATCAAAATTGAATACAAAAGTGGTAATAACCCTTTTAAAAATAAAAAAAATATATTAAATGCCAATCAAATTGCTAAAAAACGTCGTCTAATGAAATTTATTAAAAAAAAACATTAAGACGTTACAAACATTGAACTAAATACTACAATCATACTGTTTTTATCATGCTTTTAGGGCATTAAAAAAAATTCCAAATAGAAATAAACGACTATTCTAGATTGTTTTAAGAGTTATCAATCCTTGATAAAAATATAACATTATTTACTGATAGCGTTTTATAGTTCTTATGTGTCTTACAATCTATAAGATTACCTAACTAACTTTACGCTTTTCACTAGTAGCACTAAGTTGATTGTCATATAATCTGTCTTTTGAATCTTTACACAGTTGCTTATATATACTCGCTCATATTTTATGAATCTCCATTTAAGTTACAACCTGCCAATACTAAATAAATAACTGAATATTTATTTAGTAAACTGTTAACTTCATAGACTACAATTATAAACTTCTTATTAATTTATTTTATTTTTTATTGTTGTTATATTTAGAATTTATATATGTAATAGTAGATACTACACCCCTATCATTACGATACACTAATAACTTTCCATCAAACAAAAAAATTTACTTTGCATATGTACACGTTAAATCTGTTGCACTTGAGATCCAAATTTTATTTCACTTTTTCTTATAATTAGATAAATAAAACTAATGATGTTATTAACTGATATAAGTTCCTTATCAATCAATTAATAGACATAAAATTAACAATAATTCACAAAATAAAGGAACGATTTAGTCAATATTTTTGTAAATAAATTAAAACAAAATAAGGTTATTAGCTTTATTGGAAGCTTTGATAAAACTTTCGAATAATGGATGTCCATCACGTGGATTTGAAGTAAATTCTGGATGAAATTGGCAAGCTACAAACCAAGGATGGTCTCTAATTTCAATCATTTCAATTAAAGTACCATCAATAGATCGCCCAGAAACTATCAAGCCCGCTACCTCTAGTTGTTTAATTAATAAATTATTGACTTCATAACGATGTCTATGTCTCTCAATAATAACCGACTTGCTATAAATTTCTTGTGAATTAGTTCCTTCAACTAGAACACATTTTTGTCCTCCAAGACGCATAGTGCCTCCTAAATATGAATCTTTATTTAGAGAGTGTTTATATCCATCAACATCTTTCCACTTTGTTATTAAGTGAATAACAGGGTAAGCTGTTTTTTTATTAAATTCTGTACTATTAGCATTAATCATATTTGCCATATTACGTGCGCATTCAATCACAGCAACTTGCATACCAAGGCAAATACCTAAATAAGGTACATTGTTTTCACGAGCAAATTTAACTGTAGCAATTTTACCCTCAACACCACGATTACCAAAACCACCTGGTACTAAAATTGCACTCATCTCAGATAAGCAATCAGTACCGTTTTCTTCAATCTTCTCAGAATCAAAATAATGGATATTAACTTTAGTCTGTGTGTGTATACTAGCATGAATTAAAGCTTCAGATAAAGACTTATAAGACTCTGTCAAATCTATATATTTTCCCACCATCGCAATATCAACACTAGATTTAGGATGTTGTAATCTTTTAATCACATTATCCCATTCACACAAATCAGTTGGATTACAATTTAATGATAGTTTTTTCACTACTACATTATCCAACCCTTGTTCATGCAAAGCTCTTGGTACTTTATAAATCGTATCAACATCTAATGAAGTAAATACAGAGTCTTGAGAAACATTGGTAAACAATGCAATTTTAGCTCTCTCAATATCTGACATCGGGTATTCAGATCGACAAATTAATATATCAGGTTGAATACCAATACCTCTTAATTCCTTAACAGAATGTTGAGTTGGCTTAGTTTTTAATTCACCCACAACTTTAATATAAGGCAATAAAGTGAGATGAATAAACAGAACATTATCACGACCTAGCTCAAGGCTCATTTGCCTAATAGCCTCCATAAATGGAAGCGATTCAATATCACCTGCTGTTCCTCCAATTTCAACTAAAGTAACATCAGCCCCTTTCGCACCTATATGAGTTAAACGCTTAATTTCATTCGTAATATGTGGAATAACTTGTACAGTATCACCCAAATACTTACCAAGACGTTCACGCTCAATGACATTCTTATATACACGACCTGCTGTAAAATTATTTTCCTTACCTAGTTGAATACGAATAAAACGCTCATAATGTCCCAAGTCAAGATCTGTTTCAGCACCATCATTAGTTACAAAAACCTCACCATGCTGAAATGGGCTCATAGTACCAGGATCAACATTGATATAAGGATCAAGTTTAAGCATAGTAATGTTTAAACCACGTGATTCTAAAATTGAAGCTAAGGATGCACTAACAATACCTTTTCCTAGAGAAGAAACCACACCACCAGTAATAAAAATATATTTTGTTGACACAGAAAAAGTAACAAAGTTGAAAGGGCTATGATACCCAAAACTGGGTAGAATATGAGGTTACTAAGATTAGTTATTTACAAATGCAATACAAACAATTTATTTCTCATTTATTTATTCATTTAAAGCCACACATTGGAAAATTTATTTTTATTTCAACTATGATGATAATAGCAACAGTGCTGGAAAGTTCTGTACCAGAAATCACAGGTAGAATTGTTGATGAATTATTTGCAACTGAGCGTCAATCAGGAACTGCATTTATTTATGCCCTTATTTTATTAGGTGCTATTGTTCTTAGTTCATTGTTTGCACTTACTTCTACTGCAGTTAGTTCTTGGGTATCCAATAAAGTTATTATGGATTTGCGCGTTATTATGTTTACTAAATTGCTAAAATTACCTAAGTCTTATCTTGATCAACACCCTACAGGAAAAACACTATCTATACTAACCTTTGATGTTGAACAAATTGCAGGTAGTGCTTCAACTATTTGGTTGGATTTTATTAAGTCGTCAATTACTGTTGTTATTCTAATTGGATATTTATTTTATAAAAACTGGCAGTTGAGTTTAACTCTTTTAATACTTTTACCACTAGTATATCTAGCGGTAAAATTTTCCTCTAATCGTATGCGTCATTCGAATGTTAATGTACAAAAATCAATGGGTGATATGACACATTTACTTAATGAAAATATCTCTGGTAATACCTTAGTTAAAATTTATCATGCCCAATCTCAAATAAATGATAAATTTAATAGTTTGATTAAAAATATCCGTCAACAACGTTTTAAAGTTGATATGACCAGTAGTTTTAATACCGCTTTTGTTAATATTTTAATTGGTTTGTCTTTAAGTAGTGTAGTGTATTTTTCCTCTACTTTACTACAAATGAGTGCAGGTGAATTTTTGTCCTTTTTTACTGCAATGGGTATGTTACTTAAACCTGCTAAAAGTTTAGTTAATATTAACAAGCCTTTACAAAATGCAATTGCAGCAGGTGAAAGTGTATTCGGACTTATTAACGAAAAAGAAGAATCTAATATTGGAACCAAGGAACTAATAAATCCAAAAGGTTTTGTTCAATTTAATGATGTGTCATTTAGTTATAACAACAATACAACCATACTTAAACATATTAATCTAGATATTAAAGCAGGTGAAACTATTGCATTTGTTGGTGCAACAGGTAGTGGTAAGACTACTATTATCCAATTATTAATGCGTTTTTATTCCCCTAAACAAGGAGTCATTACTATCGATGGGGTGGATATTAACCACTTTGAAATTGATTCATTACGCTCAAATATTTCCTTTGTTGATCAAAATATACAACTATTTAACGACTCTATTAAAGGTAATATTGCCTTAGGTCAACTAGACACTATATCAGATAAACAAATCAAACAATCAGCAATTATTGCCAACGCTGATGAATTTATTCAACAACTAGAATATAAATTTGATACACAAATTGGTGAAAATGGTATATCACTATCAGGAGGGCAACGTCAACGACTTGCTATTGCAAGAGCAATTGCCAAAGATAGTCCTATTTTAATTTTAGATGAAGCCACTTCAGCATTAGACAGTGCGACCGAAAAAAAAGTACAAAATGCCATTCATAAAATGCAAAAAAACAGAACAACCATTATTATTGCCCATCGACTAAGTACTATTCAAAAAGCTAATCGAATTATTGTACTACGCCATGGCTATATCATTGAACAAGGAACACATCAAGAATTACTAGATTATCAAGGTGAATATGCTCAATTGTATAAGCACCAATTTAAGTATTAATACTAAAAGAATAAGCGTGTATAGCATGGGTTAATATTACCAATACTAGTAATACTGAAGTATGTAGATTAGATGGATGAATTTCAAATATGATTAAAGATAGGTATTTATATTAGTACAACAACTATTTACACCTATGGTATATGTCTATAGTTTTCATAACATTAGTGAAAAGATTTAAATGGTTAACCATTTTAGAGAGTTCCGTATTAAGTATTATTTTAGCGATTATATCTATATAATATTTATAATAGATTGAAATCCCTTCTTTTACCATACCCATATTAAAAATAATCTAGATAATACTACTTGCTAGTTTTCTAACAAACATAGTATATTTGTTAGAAGCTGGGATTTAAGTATTCAACCTACTTGTACAAAACTAATAAAAAATACTATTCTTGAATCAGTAATTAATTTTCACTATTAATCACTATCACTTAAAAATACTCTTCTAATAAACCTACCATAATTACCAATTAAGCAAAACGCAATATTTGTTATTCCTAACTTATTGTTCAGTAATATACTTAGTAAATTCTAAATATAGTGCAATAAAATGTTATAATAACCGAAGTTTGCCAACCATATATGATTTAATTAAAATTTTTAGTCAGTATAGGTATTTTATACACACATATATTAATAATTTAGAACTTGCATTAATAAGTTTTTATTCTGTAATGAATGCCATTATCTAATTAGACATAAACATCAGCAATAACTAATCTAGTTATTGCTGAATTTAGCGTCACTAACTATATTTACTGTAAAATTAGTAGCTTATTCGTGTCGAATAAATACAAATATTTTTAAGCGATTATACAAATAAATCAAGTATCCTAATCTTTTTATTTTCCTATTCTGATTGAAATTAATAAATATAATTTATAGCAACAAAGAGACTACTATTTAGAAAAAATCTAACATAATATTTGTTAAGCCGATCATAGCTTTTTGTGCTATAAAAATGGATAATAATACCAGTAATACAAGTATTTTTATAATTCAAACCTTACTTTTATGGAAACCTATTTTATTTAAAAGAACTATAAAAATAATAACTTGAGTTAAAAATACCTGTAATAATTGAAATATAAATAATTGAAGTGATAGAGGTTCCAGCAATAACACCTATCAGAATATGTTTGAGTTTAATATCAATAACTGATAAAAAATAAATCAATATATTAATTGAAATACCAGGAATAAAACATAATATAAAAATAATGGAAATTTCTTTGCTTTTAATTTTCTGTTCAAACTGAAGTATTCTTTCTGGTACTTTGAAATTAAGTTTATGAGAAAAATTATAAATAATTAAACAATAACTTACAATCGCTATTTGAATAGCAAAAAATACCTGTATAAAAGAAAAAAGATAAATACCTGCTAATAAGAATATAGCTCCAGGTAAAAATGTCAAACCCCTAATAATCAATATTAAAATATACACTAAATAAGAAGTTAAAAAATTTTTTCCACTTAAAAAGTCTTTAAACATAGCTGGATTAATCTTATACTCACTTAAGTAAAAATAAACTACTAAAGAAACATTAAGCAAGATAAAACTGTAAAAGAGATATTTTTTGTTAATACTCCCCATGATCAAAAATTTGTATTTTATCTAATTGATGATAAAAAATTGATAAATCTTCACTTTTTCCATATCTGGGCTTGTTATGCATTGCTAAAAATGGACGTGAATTAAGTTCTAAAAAAATACACGATTGTGCATTAAAGTCAATCTCAATCCCTTGCTTACAAATCACGTCAATACCTAAAATATTAGCATCAAAAAAATTGAGTATCTTTTCCAAGTCTTGTCTATTTTTTTCGGTTAATATTTTCTTATCAATAATTTCAACACTAGAACCTAATTTTAATGATATCTTATGATGTAAATACACCTTCTGTGCAACATTGGGAATACTAGATAAATTCATTTGTTGTTTCTTTAAATATTGTTTAATGGCTAAATTTTTAGGGATAGGCTTAATAATTGGCGATAAATCCATCTTTTTTCTAACAAGATTCTCGTTATCAATCAACTTGGCTATATCACTCACATCATCACCAATAACAAAAGGAGGGTAACGTCTAAGTATCGACATTACCCCAAACTTAGTCATAACTATACGATAATTTTTACCCAGTAAATATTTCTCAACAATACTCACTAACCACCATTTTTTAACGCTTAAACTAGCTTTTGCTAATTGTATATAAGTGTTAATAGGAAAATACGCTCCTCTGGAAAACCCACCAACATTAGGTTTAACAACTAAAGGAAAACCATTTTTTTTAGCAAATTCAAATACACTAATAGGATTAATAAATATTTTACCCTGGGCATAAGGAAAATTATTTTCCTTAAAAGCCATTCTAGCTTGTGCCTTAGAACGACAAGCACGGCGTACTTTAAGTGGGTTATAATCACTACATCCTGATAAAAAAAATCGTGACAAAAATCGATGCAACCAATGCTTCATAATTCAACTTTTGATTGATAATGTTTAATAACTTTTTTGAAAAATACAAAACGATTAAAATGTTCCTTAGGTGTTGTGTTACTAATTCTAACAAGGTGATACATATTATCTTTAATAAACTGATGTTTATTTTTTTTTGAAATACTATTATCTAGTAAATTAATCGGAAATGGTGCAAATAAATTAACCTCAATAATATGAAACATACCTTTCAATAAATCTTGTTTAGAATTAGATCTAAGCCCCACTCTGGCAATTCGAAAATATGGTAATTCTTGCAAATGATTGTGCAATTTTTTAAGTTCATGGAGTGAGAAATCTAATGTACAGTCTTGATAAATTACCTGTTTATTATTAATACTATTCACAGGATAAGACTCACCTGAATGGTTGATTACTTGAGTAATTGTTAGTGTAATACAATGTGTTTCATTATCAGAATCTCGAATATAGAAAATCTCATATTCTTGCATTTCTATTGCCACTTCTTGAACAATGTAAGGAATTTTACTTTTTTTATGGTTAAAGGCTAAAAATTCATCTCTTGAATCAATTCTTTTGATACCATTAGAATTCTGTCCCCACTCTGGCTTTAAAAACACAGGAAATTTACAAGGTGGATTGTTTTTATCAAGATAAGATTGTTTTAATCTCCATTTTAAAGGAATGCGTTTATCCATATCAATTTTAGAATAAAACCCTTTTTTTTTGTTATACCATTCAGCATTAATTTGAAAATAATACCAAGGTGGAATACCAAGTCTTAATGACCAATAAATATAGTAAAAAATTAACCTAAAAGTCAAAAATTTCTCCTTTGATAGGGTTATCGGAATAAAAATGTAAACTTAAGCTTAACTCGATAGCACTAATTTGATGAATATCATTATCCATTTTTCCTTTCACACTATTACTATATCTACACGTTCCATTAACAAGCGTACTACTACTAATCTTAGTCAATGGATTCTTATCAAAATCTTTACACATTAACTGACCCTTAATTACATAAATAAAAGCACGGTCTGGATGCCCATGAATACGTGTTATTGCTCCTTTATCCCAATTTAATAGACCTAACCAATAACTTTTATTGTTAATAATAATATTTCTTGTGTAATTATACTGATCAAATAATAAAGCCTCTAAATCTATTTCTAAAGTTAGTGTTTTTATTTTCTCAACAGCTAAAGCATATTTTTCCTCATGAAGTAATACACATAACATCTTAAAATCAAAATTAGTTGAATGCGTATAATACGTATTTTGAACTTCTTTAAACATTATTTAATGCTCTTCCTCTCTTAATCAAACGATTAAGTAAACTAACTAATTTCACTTTATTCATATTAATATTACTAATTAACAATCTAAACACTAATTTCTTTTCCACGTATGCTAAAGCTAGTAATGCTTGTTGTCCCTGATATAAACTATCACGCAAGCATTGATTAAAATTATTATTATTATTATTATTATTACTTTTAAAGCGAAAACATACATTAAAGGAAGTACGTTTAAGTACCATTTCTAAATCAACATTAGCGTTAATAAAATCTTCAGCAAATTTTGCCAGTTGATAGTAATTCTCAACTCTATCAGAAAACCCTTTCCTAGTATAGAATTTCCAATCCAAAAACCATTTTAAACTATCAACACGACGACCACATTGCAATGAAGTAATGCCCAAATCAGCCTCATTATCTCTAAAAATATAGCTACCATCTCCATCTGTACAAGTGTATGATAATAAATGTTTATGATTTAACAACAAAAAATTACACATTAAATTACTACCCAACATTTTGTGAAAATCCATAGTAAAAGAATCTAGAGACTCAATGTTTGTTAAAAATTTCTTTTTTAATTTTAAACTCATAATTGCTGCCCCGCCCCATGCACCATCACCATGTAACCAAAAATTGTATTTCTTTTTTAGCATAGTTAACGCTTCAATATTGTCATAAGCACCTCGTACTGTTGTACCTAATGTTGCACAAACAAAAAATACTAAGCCACCTTGTTGTTTAATTTGCTTGATTTTCTCATTAAGCAATGTTGTATTTATTGAGCCATCTTCAAGGGTAGCTACCTTAATTAAATGATTGGTACCAATACCTAATATATTGCTTGCTTTATCTAATGAATAATGCGCATCCTCACTAACAAAAGCAAACAAATATTTCTGGTTAAATAATCCTTGTTTTTTTACCTTTTTCAATGATTGATTACGTGCAACCATCATAGCAATCATATTGGCATTACTAGATCCTGTGGTCATCTGTCCTTCACCATTTTTGAAACCTACTATGTCAAGCATTTGTTTAATCATGTATTTTTCCATTAACGTCGCAACAGGTGCAGACTCAAAAGTGCAATTTGAAGTATTACTTAGCGCAGTTACAATTTCACCTACAATAGAAGGTTGATTAGCACCAGACCACATACGATTAGCAAAATTAGGATGACTAGTATTAGCAGAATATTCTAGATATTGTTCTACCCATGTAAATATCTCATCCCAACACTGTGGATTTTGTTTATTTAAATTTAAATTTTTTTCCAACTTATTAATGGTTTGATAATTAATGAGTTGATTAGATTTTTTAAAATTTGAAGTAGCTAAGACTTGGGTTATTTTTTGTAAAACATCCTGATCTTGCATCAAATTAAGCTCGTTTATTAAAAAGAAACATTACAATACCTAAAACTAAAATAGAAAAAACTACATTATCCGAGCCTGAATCAGTTTGTATTTGTCTATTCTGATTCCATTTAACTATCCAGTCAAATGGAATAAATAAATAAAATAATACTGAATATATCATCGCCACTAATACCATTAAGCTACTGACAAAACGTAAATCTTTTCTTAAATACCAAAAAATAATAGGAGATAACACAACTAAAAAAGTAAATAACTTAGAACCTTTGATAACATAAGAGCTATTTTGAATAAATAATTCACTTATCATACTGCCTATAAAATCACTCATCCAAGTGCTAAAAGCAAAAAAGATATATAAATATTCTATTGCATAACTAGTTAATGTATAAGGTAATGAGCTTAAAAAAACATACGATATCCATAAGACAGCCAACCAACCAGTAACAACTTTAATGGCATTATTCATGTTTTTACTCCCTTTTTTGTTTTATGATGATTTTTATTATTTAATTATAAACGACTCAATACTTTACCAGAATCTAAGGCTGCTCTTGTTATACAGGCAGCCTCAACCAATGAGCTAGCCTTTCTAGTATGCCAAAGAATTAAACTAGCAGCTAAAACTAAGCCATCATAAAACAAACCTTTTTCACCTGATAAGGCTGATTTTCCTAATTTAACTGTATAATCTGCTAGGGCTTTTATATCACTATATACATTTAGTCCACTAGGAAATGAAATAGCACGAGTATCTTGATAGATGTCCAACAACTTAGGGTCGATATCTACTTTATCTTGCTCAACTAAACCTTGGTAAGAAATCATTAACCCTTTTTGGCGAAGTGAAGGAATCACACCTCCTTCAACACCTCGAACTAACAACGATGTATCCATACCTGAAGCGGTTACTAAATGCGCATAAATAGGAGGATAAGGCTTATGTACATAGCCTAAAATAGAATGTGTTTTTTTTCCGCGCATTGGACCAATTAAAGTTTCTACAGTATTAATTACACTACGCTTAATAATTTGATTACGCAAAGGTACAAGATTATGCAAACCTTGGCAATAGTTTTCTTGATCAATATACGACCAACCAATACTGTTATCTTCAAGACGGGCTTTGGCTTGCTTAGTTGAGTTATTGATATTCAAACCCAAAGCCTCATTAATATGTCGATGAGTAAGTCCATACTTTGGCGATACACTATCTAAACCATGAATAATAGTAGGTAAACCAAGCTCAGCTAATAATGGCGGTAAAAATGATGATATTGGAATTGAACGACTGTACCCACTATAAGGATCACCTAAATCTACCAAATTATCAACAATAACTTGTTGTTGATCAGATTCGCAAAGAATAGCAGCAAGAATGCCCTTACTTTCTTCACGTGTTTCACGTTTCATACGTAGTGCAATTAAAAAAATAGCTGTTTGTACCTCATTAATTTCTCCACGAAGAATACTTAGCATACATGCCTTTGCCTCTTCAAAATCAATATTTTTACTCAAATCAGGACCTGTTGCTATGCGTTGAATAATTGAATGTATAAGTGGTTGAGATATTTTCATAATTTTAAATAAATTTTATTATTTTCTTGCTTGATAGGATAAATACGTAAATTATCTACACTTTTATGTGTACTATTTCCTGTAATTAAATCAAAACTGAATCCATGTAACGAACATTTAATTCTATTATCTTTTAAACAACCTAACGTTAATTTAATATCTTCATGTGGACAACGATTATCTGCACAATACAAATTACCTTGGTTAAGTGTAACAAATAAATCCTTACCTTCTATAACAACTTCAACCATTTCTCCTTCTTTTGGTTCTTTATCTAGAATTTTTACCCACATAAAGCTTAGAATAATCTCCAGATATTGTTGTTATCCAATCGCTGGATGCATTGTTTAAGTTGATGTTTATAACGTTTTGCATTATCATCAACACCAGTTGCGATTTTTATCAACCACGGCTTAGTAAGATAACTTTGTTTATTGAAACCGCTATGTCCCTCATGATAAGCAAGATATTGATTGTATGTATCTGATTTATCAATACCAGAACGTTTATTGGACTGGTTAGCATACCAACCAATAAAATTTATAGCATCATTAAAATTATCACGATTGATATTTTGATTTCCTGTTTTTAACTGATACCACTCCCAAGTTATGTCTCTAATTTGCGCAAAACCATAAGCACTGCTCTGTCTAAACCATGGCACAACACCAAATAACTTATCTCTTGGTGGTCTTGCATTTGATGCAAAATGCGACTCTTGATACATAATAGCTAATTGCACATACATAGGTATACCATACTTTTTCTCACTAGCTTTAACTGCTTGATACCAACTAACTTTCTCATCCATTAAATGACAAATATTATTTACTTGTATTGCTGGTGTTGAAAAACACCCGCTAAGTACTAATGAGATTAATACAATATGTAAAAGTTTACTCACCACCCAAATATTTTATAAACAATAATCGCTTGAATAATAAATAAAATAACAAACATGCTCTTAATAGCGCCATATGATAACATCTTAGATTCAAGATTAGGTTTTTTAACGTCTTTTTCCAAATTAACATCCATTGCTACCCAACCTTTTTCAGAATTCTGAGTATTAAAAACAACGCGTGTATTAACTTTCAGGCGAGATTTATTAAAAATATTTTTTTGATGAACAAAATATTTTTCACCATCATCACCCATAATAAAACCATACCCCTTAGTGCCAAATTGGGCAACTATTCCCTGTACTTTCTTTACCATTTATTCCTCTTATTTTTTTACACAAACAATACATTGATTTTTAATAAAATTAATGTATTCACGTTGAAATTTAAACTCATTTTTAATATCATCGAAATATTGTAACCGCTGACGCTCAAACCCTTTAAAAGGTTACCTCTGTATATACGTTAATTACATAAGATGGATCACTTATTCGTAAGTGAGATAAAGGTTAACCACAGTATTCTACAATCAGTAGATATTATATCGTATAAATAGGATATATATTTTGCTCTTAAAACTAAAGACAATGCAATTCAAACTCTTTATCATATATAGTACTAACATGGTTTAAAATATTAGAATTAAGATAAATGATTATTATCATGATAGATATCAATATCTTAAAATCCTTTCTTAAGAAATACAACATATCAATACTTTAACCACATAATGACATAAACACATAATTACTCAAATTTAATTCTAGATAATTAACTAATTCTGTTTTGAGCTAATTTGTATAATGGTCTATGTTTATCTTCTACCAAATGTATTATTTAATCACTCATATATAATGATAACCCATGAAAAAAGAAAAACATTTTTACAATGGCTACTAGTTATTATTGCTGTTTTTAGTTTTCGTGTTTATCAGCAACGTAACTTAAGTAGTGGTGTCATACCCAGTTTTAATAGCAAGACTCTAAGCAATGTAGTTGTCTCATCACGCTCAAATAAGACAACTTTGATACATTTTTGGGCAACTTGGTGTAGAATCTGTCAACTTGAAAATGATAATATACAAACCATAAGCAATGATTATAGAGTGCTTAATATTGCCATGCAATCTGGTTCTGATACCGATTTAAAAGCATATGCAAAAGAGCATGACATGAATATAAATAATATTATTAATGATAAATCTAGCTCTTTAGCAAAACTACTTGGCATTAAAG
Source organism: Candidatus Vesicomyosocius sp. SY067_SCS001 (assembly GCF_014706615.1). Classification (NCBI taxonomy): domain Bacteria; kingdom Pseudomonadati; phylum Pseudomonadota; class Gammaproteobacteria; family Pseudothioglobaceae (SeqCode); genus Candidatus Vesicomyidisocius; species Candidatus Vesicomyidisocius sp. SY067_SCS001. Next base: position 659,996 of record NZ_CP054877.1, read on the forward strand.
CCACGCCAACCAGTCTTTTCATCTCAAAGGATAATCAAATTAAATTTAGCGAAGTTGGTTATGTGAGTATGTTAGGTTATCGCTTAAGATTATGGTGGACAAGTTTATGAACATACAAAATTGGCACCCAAGTATTAAAACATTACTGAAAACACAATCAATAATAAATTTAAAACTTTTCTTGATACGACAAAGACAAGCTAAAAAAGTTATCCTACCTAATTCTAACAACTGGTTCAAAGCGTTTGAACTAACTGCGTTTGATAAAGTTAAAGTTGTCATTCTTGGACAAGACCCTTATCACGGGGTAGGACAGGCGCATGGTTTGAGTTTTTCAGTAGTTCATGGCGTAAAAAAGCCACCATCGCTTAATAATATCTTTAAAGAAATACATAATGATTTAAATATTAACCCTAAACAAAATAGCAATCTAACTCGTTGGGCAATACAAGGTGTTTTACTGCTTAATAGTGTTTTAACTGTTGAAGTAAATCAAGCGGCTTCTCATTCCAATCAAGGTTGGGAAATATTTACTGATAGTGTTATTGAAACCCTAAGTAAAGAACAGCAACATTTAGTGTTTATGCTTTGGGGCGCCCATGCAAAAAGAAAATCTCTATTGATTGATAAAAATAAGCATTTAATTCTCACTAGCACACATCCTTCTCCTTTGTCAGCATATCGTGGTTTTTTAGGTTGTCGACATTTCTCAAAGACCAATAATTATCTTAAAATACATAAACAACAAGTGATCAACTGGCAATAATGAAATTAGTCATTGACGATGCTTGCTATGCTCATAAAGAAATATTTAGCCATTTTGGTAATATCTCTACCATCGCTGGTAGAGATATTACCTCCAACTCAGTTAAGAATGCAGATATATTAATTGTACGTTCGCGTACTAAAGTTAATCATGTATTATTAGAGGGCAGCCAAGTTAAATTTGTTGGCTCAGCAGTTACTGGGCTAGATCACATTGATCAAAACTATTTAAAAGCTAAAGGTATTAAATTTTTCTCAGCCCAAGGCTGTAATTCAATGGCAGTAGCAGAATTTGTAATAAGTGCTATTGTTAATTTAGCAGATGAATTGGATTTTGACTATCAAAAGAAAACATTAGGGATTATTGGAATAGGAAATGTAGGCGCAAGACTAGCAAAAAAAGCTAAATTAATGGGTATTAAAACCTTGCTTAACGATCCACCACGACAAATGTATGAACACTTGCCAAACTTTGTGGATTTAAAAACAACATTAAGCGCTGATATTGTCACCTTTCATACACCGTTAACTGTTAATGGTAGACACCCATCCTATCAACTTCTAAATGAGAACAATTTTCATTATATCTTGGATAAAACTATTCTTTTTAACGTAGCACGTGGTGGTATAATAAAAGAGTCAATATGGCAAGAATATAAAACACTTGCTAATATTATTGACTGCTGGGAAGATGAGCCACACATCAACCTAAAATTACAAAATACTGCTTATCTAGCTACTCCACACATCGCTGGACACTCAATTGATGCGAAATTTATAGGAAGTTTTATGGTATATGAAGCACTGTGTGATTTTTTAGGTAAAAAACAAGATAACAATATCAAAAATTTAATTAATCTTGATAAGTTATTCATCAATAAAAATAACTTAAAAAATACATTAAATAAAATTTACGATTTTAGACAAGATGCAAAAGCTATTCAAGATATTAATAATTTTGAAAACTATCGCAGAAATTACCCTACTCGTTATGAATGGCATCATTTTAAAAGTAAAATTACCTTGCCAATTGCTTAACCTTTAAAATATTTGTCTAATTCAACTTTATTTATCTTTAAATCAAAATTTTCCTGCAGTTTTTTATATAACATCAACACAAATCACAAAAAGCTTTAAATATTTTGATATGACATAAATACAATATTACTACCAATAATAAAAATAGTTTGTGTTTGATAAATATCATCAAATAACATATAACGCAAAGTATTCCTTTATTGACAGGAAAATTTTTATCTCCTATCAATTTTAAGATAAATTCAATACCAAACCAAATTCCACCATAAGGATAGGTTGTTTTAAAACTTATCATTCTTTCATTTTACTTAATTAATAAAATTAACAATAGAATAAGATTTAATACAAGCAACAATACACTTAATAGTCGATATTTTATTGGTCTTGATTTTGACCGCTTGTTCTTTTTAGGTAGTAAAAATATTGAATTTGGATGTTCCAAGTCATATAAAAAATCTGACAAAACTTCATACCTTTTCATATAATCCAGATAACACGCCTTACGTATAGCACCATCAATCCATATAGGTAAATTCGTATTGTATACTAACACTGATTCATAAGTTAATTTAGATAATATTTTAACATTTAAATGTTTATCTAATTTATTCTGATAAGGTAAATGAGATGAAAACATCTCATATACAATCACACCTAAACTAAATTGATCAGAAGCTTGTGAAACAATTTCATTTAAAATTACTTCTGGCGCAATATAACCCTGTGTACCTTGATTACCTATAAAATTAATAGGGTTAACTAATTCTGACACCCCAGCAATTCTAACTGAACCAAAATCAATGATTTTTATTTGACCAAATTCGTCAATCATGATATTTTCTGGTTTTAAATCACAGTGCAACATTTCTTGACGATGAAATGCTCTAATACCTTGAATAATTTGTTTTACAAAACTAACAACTACTTCGATATTAGGCTGTTTATTTTCATTCATCCACGATCGTAAAGTTTGCCCCTTAACATATACCATGGCATAAGCTAGAAAGTTAGCTTTTTTATAACTATTATAAATTTTAACGACATTGGGACTTTTAACGCGTTGCCCTACCCACTTTTCATACATAAAATGTTGCAAATATTCTGGATCATCTTCAAAATTAACAGAAGGGGTTTTAAGAGCAACTAACTGTTTAGTCGTAATATCTTTGGCCAGGTATAGTTGCATTTTTGCACTTGAAATAATTAAAGATTCTATCTCGAAACCATTAATTTTCATTCCTTTAGTTAATTCAGGTGGTACAGGTTTTTGAGTTAATTCATCAAATGCTTCACCTAGATTTTTATCTGGTAATTGCTCAATCATTATTATCATAGCTGAGATATTATCCTGGGAGTTTTTCTTAATTGCTTGTTCAACAATTTTATGAGCAGACGAGTCTTTATCCATTAGAGATGCCAAAGATGCATGTTGCAAATAATCATGTACTCCATCAGTTGTCATTAAAAACTGATCCCCCAGTTCAAGATCAAAAATTTGATAGTCAACATTAATACTTAAATCAAAACCCATTGCCCTTGATAGATAAGTTTTTTCCTTATTAAGGCTTAAAATATGATCTTTAGTCAATTGTCTTAATACTTTGTTTCTATAACGATAAACTCGTGAATCCCCCACATGAAAAACATGTATAGCGTTAGATTTAATAATCACTACACTAAGTGTGCATAGCATTGATGAAACTTCACCAAAACGCATTGATTGAGAATACAGCCAATTATTAAGTGCTGAAATAACTGTACTAGCTGAATGCTCAATACTCCAAGATTCAGGAGTTGAATAATAATCACTTAAAAAACCTTTAACACAACAGCCACTTGCTTCTTTAGCTCGTTCACAAGCACTCACACCATCAGCAATAACACCTACAATCCCTTTGAATTGTAAGGTTTGAAGATTGGGTACATAACAGGCACAAGCATCTTGATTTTCCATCTTTACACCTGCAATAGAATGTGAGCTAACAATAACCTTTAATTGTTTCATGGTTAATTTAGTTTGATTATCTCAACCGTACCATCATCTAAAATTTCAGTCATATGTTCTCTTGGTTCTTCTAAAAAAATAACAATCAATACTAATACTACAGCACTAGTCATGCTAATCAATATAAAAAACTCATCATAATCTACCAAAGAATTTGCAGTTAAAAACAAGACTGCACCTACATTTCCAAATGCACCTACCATGCCTGCAATTTGACCTGTTAGTCTTCTCTGAATTAAAGGCACCATAGAAAATACTGCTCCTGATCCTGCTTTAGAAAAAATACCACCAACAATTGTCAATGCCACTACTAAATACATAGACCAGCTTTTATCCACATTACCTAATACTAAAAAACTTAAAGTAATACCAGAAAAAAGTACAACTAACGTTAACTTTCTACCATATTTATCGCTCAAATAACCACCACCTGGTCTGGCAAATAAATTAATAAATGGATATACACCTGCTAATAATGCTGCTGTAATTTTAGGCAGCTCAAACCAATCGACATAAAACATAGCTAGAATTGAAACTACAGACAACTCAGTTCCAAAAGTAACCAAATAAGCCCAATCCAAAATCGCCACCTGTTTAAATTTATATTGATGTTGCTTGGGCGTCAAATGTTTTAAATATTGTGCATTAACAGCCCAGCTTTTAAATATTTGAAAAACAAATACTAATACTAATACTATATATATACCAAATTCCACACCTGATGAGATCATACCCATTCTTTCAGGAGATAACTTCCAAGTAAGTAGTAACAAAGCAAGATACAAAGGTATGTTCATTAGAACATACAACACCAAATCTGAATAACTACTTACTTCTATTGCGCCTATTTTTTTAGGCTTAAAATAAGTTGAACCCTTAGGGGTATTGGTTACATTAAAATAATAAAAAATACCATAACTTATTGCTAACATACTAGCGATAGTAATAGCATATCGCCAGCCATTAACCTCACCAAAACTGCTTGCGATAAAGGGTAATGATATGGCCGCACCTGCTGAACCAAAATTACCCCAGCCACCATAAATACCTTGTGCAGTACCTGTTTGCTTAGCCGGGAACCACTCAGAAATCATACGAATACCAACTACAAATCCAGCTCCAATAAAACCTGATAAAAATCTAACAAGCGCAAGTTGTTCATAAGAGTGCATCCAACTAAATGCAATTGAAACCAACCCACCTAAAACTAAAATAGAGGAGAACATAATCTTAGGACCCAGTTTATCAACTAGCATACCAACTACAATTCTTGCTGGGATCGTCATAGCCACATTAAGAATTAATAGTACTTTTGCTTGCTGTTCGCTCAATAATAATGCTTGTTGAATAAATGGCATCATCGGTCCCAAGCTAAGCCATACAACAAATGTCATAAAAAAAGCAAACCAAGTTAAATGCAAAATATAGTATTTACCTTTAAATGAAAATAAGTTTAATTTATCTTCCATAATTATGCCTAACCTCTATGAGTTGTTATTCCCCATGGATTTTTAATAGTTTTAGGTAGTAAATTTGCATAATATTTAATCATTGAAGACGTATCTAGTTTAGATTGAATATAATCTAAGCCTACACGCTCTTCAAAATGCATTACTCTTTCAAGATAGTTAGCTTCAATACGATATAATTGCACAAAAGCTTTGAGATACTCAATAACTTCTTCTTCAGTTTCAAAAAATCTGTCTCTTAAACAAGTCTTAGTACGAATACCACAAGCACCTGCTACATGGATTTCATAACCTTTTTCAGTACAAATAACTCCAAAATCTTTAATCGTAACTTCTGCACAATTACGTGGACAACCACTCACGCCCATTTTAAATTTATGTGGCATAAAGTGTGACCAAACTGCATCTTCCATTTTAATTGCAAGACCCATAGAATCTTGCGTACCCATCATACAATGATCTTTACCAACACAGGATTTACATGTTCTAGTGGCTTTAGCATAAGCGTAACCAGCCTCCATACCTGCTCCAGTAACTTCATTCCAAATATCGTTTAAATTTTCCTTGGGGATACCTAATAAATCGATACGTTGTCCTCCAGTTACTTTAACCGTTGGAACCTCATATTTAATAGCAATCTCAGCTAATGCTTTAAGTTCTTTAGGTGTTGTCAGTCCACCTTGCATTTGTGGTACAACAGAGTAGGTGCCATCTCTTTGTTTATTAGCATGCATTTTCTCATTGTGAGGTCGTTCATCATCATTATGAACATATGTTTCATTAAACTGTGAAGATAAATAATAATTAATAGCAGCACCACAAATCTCACAAGTGTTATCAAAATCAAGTGCGTCTCTAACATTATCAACACTAACAACTTTGTTTAAAATTCTAATATATTGACGTACCTCTTCTGTTGAGTGTTTTGTACAATCACACAAAGTATTTTTACTTAATATTTTAGTACCAGAAACAGAGCTAAATACTTGTTTAGCAACTGAAGTACAACCCCCACAACCTGTTGAACAGCCAGTTTCCCCCTGTAATGCCTCAAAAGTATTACAACCACCTGCCACTGCACTTACAATATCACCTTTATCAACACCCATACAACCACATACTTGCTCATCATTAGCCATCTTTTCAACACCCTTAGTTCCTTCATTAGTATTGCCAAATAATAAAGTTTTGCGGATACCACTAATATCTGTTTCTTTTTTAATTAAGTTAAAATAAAATAATCCATCTGTTGAATCACCAAATAAAACTGCACCAACTAATTTATTATCTCTAATAGATAATCTTTTACGAGTGTTAAATGCATTGTCTTTAGAACACATAATCTCATCTTTAGGATTGTCAAACTCTCCTGCTGAAAAGACATCAACACCTGATATTTTTAGCTTAGTAGAAATATTTGAACCTGTGTATATATGATGAGATACCTCACATATCTGTTCAGCACACACACGCGCCTGTTCAAATAATGGTGCTACTAAACCATACGATATACCTCGGTGTTTAATACATTCACCCACTGAGTAAATAGCAGGATCTGAAGTCATCATTGTATCACCTACAATAATTCCTCGATCTATTTGTAGCCCTGCAGCTTTAGCTAAAGAATCTTCAGGAATAATACCTACTGACATAATAACCATATCAGCATCCATTACTAACCCACCCTTAAATTCCAAAGCTTTCACTTTATTGAATCCAATAATTTTATTGATAATCATACCTAGCTTGAATTTAATATTCTTCTGTTCTAATACTTTTTGCAATAAGTCACCAGATGAAGCGTCTAGTTGCATATTCATAATAGAATCCATATTACCAATAACAGTTACATCAAATCCTAACTCATTAAGTCCGTTAGCAGCTTCAAGTCCTAATAATCCTGTTCCAATTACTACTACTTTTTTAACCTGATTAACCTTTGATTGCATATATTCAACATCATAAATATCTCTAAACGATACCACGCCATCTAGCATTTTACCTGGCAATGGTAAAATAACAGGCCTTGAACCAGTACAAATAACTAATCTATCATATTTTATTGAATAGGACTCTTTTTCATTGGTTAATAAAATATTTTTATTAAATCTATCAATAGATGACACCAAGCAACCCGGCTTAAAAATAATATTATTTTGAGAAAAATAAGATTCGTTATGCGTTTTTATATCTTCAAACTTTTTCTCTCCTGCCAAAACAAGTGAGAGCATAATTCTATTATATGGCAATACCTTTTCCTCTCCAATAATGATAATTTGATACATCATTGGATTAATATTTAACACCTCGTCAACCACCTTCATGGCACTCATCCCTGATCCAACTATGACTAAATTTTTCATTATATTTTCCTATCTTGTTTTAATATTTTATGCTTTTATATGAAGCAAAAAGCCAGTTACTACATTTGTATGCTATGCATACACATAAAATACAATAACTGGCTTCAATACCAAATTATCAACCCTATCTTAGAACTGACGAAAAAAAACGTTTACTTAATAGTTTTTTGAAAAAACTATTAAGTAAACGTCTACGTTCATAGTTTCCCTTCATTAGGAAACTAAACAATAATTATATCAATAAATTAAGTTATAATAACTTAATTTATTGATATAATTATTGTTTATTCAAAAACACTTTTATGGATAAAATAATTATCCAACAACAAGATTTTGACTTATCAACAGAAGTGGCATTAATAAAAAATACGCACTCTAATATTGGTGCAATAGTTAGTTTTGTTGGTTTTGTACGTGAGTTAAAAAACAATCAAATTCAAAAAATGACGTTAGAATACTATCCTGGGATGACTGAAAAAACCCTAAAATTTATTGTTAATAAAGCCAATAAACTTTGGCATATAAGCAATACAACTATTATTCATCGTGTGGGTGATTTAAATATTAAAGATCAAATTGTATTGGTTATTACAAGTAGCAAACACCGTAAATCTGCCTTTGAATCTTGTGAATTTATTATGGACTTTCTAAAAACCCAGGCGCCTTTTTGGAAAAAAGAACATACTAAAAATAAAAGTACATGGGTTGAAGCTAAAAGTAGTGATAAAAATCAAAAAAAACGTTGGGAATAATTTTACTGCTTAATTTTCAAATCTTGAGGTGAATTTAAGTTCGTAAACATATTTACTTGATCTGAAAAATTGACTTTTTGTGCATGATTATTCTCAAACCACACACTCATCTTACGGTTACCTTGTTCTAAAAATTTACTCAAATTATCTTTTAAATTGACACTAACTAATGAAAAAGTAGGATGCATTTTTTGCCCTTGCATTGCTACACAAATATTAACACCAGGTTGCTTCATATTTTTTAATAATCTAGCTACAAGACTTTGATTAATAAAGGGTCCATCACATGGTACAATCAACAAATATTTTGTCTTAACCTTATTCAGAGCAGATAAAATACCAGCAAGTGGCCCCTGAAACCCAGGGAAACTATCGGTAACAACCTCACCAAATCTTTGATACTCACTAATATTTCTATTAGCACTTATTAATATACTACACACATCTTGATGAACAATATCAACCACATAACTAATCAAAGGTTTACCGTTAAATAAAATTAAACCCTTATCCTTATGATCCATACGTATGGATTGACCCCCTGCAAGTATAACAACAGTTATATCACTTTTAACAATGTTTTTCATATGAGTTGTATTAGTGTCAAATGTATAAGCTATATGATACAATCAAAAAATTAACTTTAATTATGAACTATAAAATTTATGATAGATAACCAACAACAAATTAATTATGAAAATAATCAAACACCAGAATTTTTACCTTCTATTAATAATGCTTTAGAAAAATTAATAAGCTTTGCCAAAGTTATTGATAGTACTCAACTAATAGAACTCGATGACGCATTAAATAGAATTCTAGCTGTTGATATACACGCCAATATTTCTGTCCCTAGTTTTGATAATTCTGCTATGGACGGTTACGCTATTAATCTTAAAGAAAGTCAAATAAACACACCTGGTAAGTTTGTATTTGAAATTACCGATTGTATTTCTGCAGGTAATACAGGAAGTGTACTAAAAACAGGCTGTGCAGCACGTATATTTACAGGTGCACCTATACCAAATGGCGCTAATACAGTACTCGTGCAAGAGGAGTGTAAGGTAATTAAAAACAAATTAAAAATTAAAGTTGATCGACCTATTCTACTTAATGAAAATATTAGACCTATAGGTAATGACATTCAGTCAGGTCATGTTATTCTATCCAAAGGAAAACAACTACAACCACAAGATATTGCACTAATTTCCTCCATAGGAATAGGAAATTTTGAAGTATTTAATAAAATTAAAGTCGGTGTTTTTTTTACAGGTGATGAGTTAATCAAGCCTGGAAATACATTACAACAAGGACAAATTTTTAACTCTAATCGTTATTTATTAGTAGCACTATTAAACAAGCTTAGTTGTAACATTATCAACTTAGGCAATATTAAAGATACTCTTAATGCCACTTGTGATGCATTAGAAACATTAAAATCTGATTGTGATTTAATTATAACTACAGGTGGAGTGTCTATTGGAGATAAAGATTATATTAAACCTGCTATAGAAAAACTAGGACAATTAAAACTTTGGCGTATTAAGATAAAACCAGGAAAACCAATTGCTTTTGGCAATATAGGACATTGCACTTTTATTGGACTACCAGGCAATCCAGTCTCCGCCATGGTAACTTTTTTACTCTTTGCTCGGCCTTTTATTAAAAAAATTCAAGGTGCAAATCACTATTTAAACACCGCTTTGAAAACTAAAACAAACTTTGATTGGCATAAACCTAAACCAAGATGTGAATTTATACGTGTATGCCTTGACCGTACAACATTTCCTGCCAAAGCAAATATATATACAAAACAAGGATCCAACATACTTAGTTCCATGGTATGGGCAGATGGACTAATGGAAATTCCAGAAAAAACTACTTTTAAAAAAGGGAAGATATTAAATTTTTATCCACTTAATGAGATGTTGTCATGAATAACAAACAACACATAGTAATCCAAACAGATAAATTATCTCATATAAACAATAAAGGAGAAAGCAATATGGTGGATATTTCCAACAAAAATACCACCAAACGTATTGCTAAAGCAACTGCAAAAGTAATAATGAAATTAAAAACCTTGCAAAAAATAAAAGATAATGATTTTAAAAAAGGTGATGTATTATCAGTTGCAAGAATTGCTGGTATCATGGCAGCAAAACAAACCCATCATCTTATTCCAATGTGTCATAGTCTTAATCTTTCAAAAATTAATATTGATTTTAGGTTTGTTAAAAATGGTATACAAATTATTACATTAGCTAAACTAAACGCTAAAACTGGCGTAGAAATGGAAGCACTTACCGCAGCAAGTATAGCAGCACTAACTATTTATGATATGTGTAAATCAGTTGATCGTTTTATCAAAATTCAAGATATTCAATTATTAGAAAAACAAGGTGGAAAATCTGGTTATTGGAAACTTGAATATGTTTAAATTAATTGACAAATTTGGTAGAAAAATTAACTACCTAAGACTTTCAGTAACTGAGCACTGTAACTACCGATGTTTCTATTGTCGTGATAATAAATATACACCATACTGTAAACGTGAAGATATTCTAAGTTATAGAGATATTGAAAGAATCGTTCAACTTTTTGCACAATTGGGAATTACTAAAGTTAGATTAACAGGTGGTGAGCCTCTACTACGAAAAGACCTCTATAAAATAGCTAGAATTATCAGCCATATTGATGGTATTAATGATGTACCTTTATCAACTAATGCACATCTTTTAAAAAAGTTCGCTAAAAAGCTTTACCAAAATGGCATTAATAGAGTGAATATTTCTATTGATTCACTCATTCCTAAAAAGTTCGAAGAAATCACTCGTGGCGGGGATTTAATAGAAGTTATTAAAGGTATTGATACAGCAATACAAGTAAATATGAGACCAATCAAAATTAATATGGTAACCATGCGTGGAGTTAATGATAATGAAATAGAATCAATGATTGATTTTGCCATTAATAAGGGGATTGATATTCGCTTTATTGAAACCATGCCAATTGGATTAACAGGTATAAAAATACTTACTAACCACATTAGTGAAAAAAACATTCTTACTAAAATAAATAATCACCTAAACAATAAGTTAGTTCCAATTGCATCTAGTGATATCGATGGCCCTGCCCATAATTTTAAAATTATGGGAACGAACTCTACAATAGGGACAATTAGCGCCATGTCAAACCATTTTTGCCAAACTTGCAATCGTGTTAGACTTACTGCTAAGGGGGATTTAATCCTATGCTTAGGACAAAAAGATTCAATTTCTTTAAGAGATACACTACACTCAAACTTAACAGATGATCAAATTAAAAACATAATTATAAATGCAATTAATAAAAAACCTGAAAAACATGAGTTCAATTCTATTGTTGACAATATTAGCAACCGACAAATGGTAGAAATTGGCGGATAAAATAATACTTAAAAATTTATGAAAATTTTATATTTTGCCTCACTTAAAGAATCACTAAATCTATCTAGTGATAAGATTATTCTTGCTGATAACACTACAATAACACAACTAAGAACACAACTCATTAACAAATATGGAAAACATAACTTTCCAAGTAACACCATTTGTGCGGTTAATCAAGAAATTGCCAATGATGCAGTTATTATTAACAAAACAGATGAAGTAGCTTTTTATCCCCCAGTTACTGGTGGATAAAATAATATCTTTAATTTCTTACAGATTAACCTGACTAAAAATAATCTTCAAACAGGTTTTTATTTCTAAAACAGCCTACTTTAATAGCAAATAATATGAAATAATTAAAAATAGACATAACAACAAAGACATAATTTAATGGATATAATACTTTATTATCAATATACCCTTACATTGTAAAAACATACATAGTAGCGAATATAAAGCGAAAAAGTATAGCGTATTAATAACCAACTAAAGATAATTATATGTACTAATGTAGTTACACAGATAAAAAGCTACAGTTTGTAACTAGCTCAACAACTAATATAGATAAAAAAATACAGCTATAGCAATTACTATAAATTATCTGATAACCGATATTAATAATTCTTTATTACTTCAACTTTGTTAGTAGTTCAAATAATCACAATATAATTAAATTCAACATTAAAGCCTTTATTCAGCACTTCAACCACTTGAAAATTTCACAAGTTTATTTTACATATCCATAAGAAAATAAGTTAAATAATTCAGCTTTAGAAAAGTTTCTATTTAAACTAAAATAAATCGATATTTATTTTAGTTGTATGAAGGAATATCAGGAACAACGCTATGTGTATTATAATCACTCTTAATAGAATTAAATATATTCCAAATAACCATACATTAGTATTATATTTTCTAACTTAATCAACTCTAAGCTATTTCTTTATGATTAATGTTAATATATTATATTTTGATATTAATAACACTAGGATCTTTGAAGTCAAACCCTTGTATATTTGCATCTATAGCAAGCATCTTAATGTATTCATTAATACCAGAAACTGTTGATTGATTTTGTAAATATTCTTTGATATACACCTTTACCATTTCAAATGGTAGTGTTTCACCTCTTTCTTTATCTAAAAATTTAATTTTATTATTATCATAATAACGCTTACAGAATTCTACATTTGCTGTAGGAATAACTATATTATCACTTAACAGTTGATTAATTTTCTCCTCCTCATTAGGAGTATTTTTTTTAATACCAACTGCCTGCAATAATAATTGTTGAACAACTAAGGCTTGTGCTGCTTTAAAAATAACTTCTTTTACATTTATAGCATCTGTTTGATATTGCATTTCTTGAAATACATCATCATCACTAATTCGCACGTGGTTGACTTTAATAGACATAATTACCTATCTTCTTCTTACTATTTGATAATTTGTACGAGTTAAATATTGTATAGGCACACTCCAAATATGCACTAATCGAGTAAATGGGAAAATAGCAAAAAGAGTCATACCTAAAACTAAATGTAACTTAAATACCCAAGCCTCAGAAACAATAAAATCAGCAGCCCCCATTCTAAAAGAAGTGATATATTGTGCCCAATTTGCTAAAGCAATCATTGAACTACCATCTAAATGTTGTGCTGAATAAGGAACAGTTAACAAGCCTAGTAATAATTGTGTAAATAAATAGATCAAAATAAAGGTATCACTAAACTTACTGGTTTTTCTAATACGTTTATCAAACAAGCGTCTATTTAATAAAATTAACATACCAACTAAGCACATTGTGCCAAAAACACTACCAGCGATCATTGCTATTATCTGCTTAGTACCAGCACTCATAAATGGATGATACACCCATTCTGGGGTTAATAAACCAACAAAATGACCAAAGAATAATAAGATTATTCCAATATGGAATAAATTACTGCCCCATAACATTCCTTTTTTTCGTAATAATTGTGACGAATCTGCTTTCCAAGTATATTGATCTCTGTCATAACGTAGTGCACTGCCTACAATAAACATAGTCATAGCAACATAAGGATAGTAACCAAAAAAAAACTGATCTAAAAAAGTATTCATAATATACCTCCGTGTTTAATTTATTGTTACATTAGTTTCACAAGCACTACACTCTGACGAATCACCACTAAACGCTTCTTGTTCTTGCCATAACTCATCTAATTCATCCAATGTTTCTGGCTCTTTTGGGCTATTTTCTATCGCCTCTGCTACTTTAAATTGATTTGCTTTAATGTTAGATAATTCTTCTAATGCAGAAAAGATAATTTGATAAGGAGATTTATTCTTTTTAAGATGACCACCGATCAAAGCAATAATATCAACCGTATCCCCTAATGAGGTTATCGCCTCTTGAACATCACATAAAGACAAATACTCTAAAAATAATGGCAAATAATCAGGCAATTCTTTCTTGTCAATAAATAAATTCTTCTTTGCATACATATCAATCAAGTCAACCATAGCCTGACCACGATCACGTGATTCACCATGAATATGCTCAAATAAATTTAAACAATGAATACGACTTCTATCAAAAGTTACCACAAAACGCTCTTGCAACTCTAAAAGATCTTTATTTTTATAATCCTCTATAAAAGACAATAATTCTTTAATCTTCTTTTTAGATAACAAAGATTCTTGCTTTAAAACCTCAGCAAGCTCATCAATATTTTTATAAACATTAATATTCGGATAAGACAATAAAACAGCTAAAACTTTAAGTGTTTTCATGGAATGTTTCCATTCATTGTATTAGAATGTGTTTTACCCCCAAATAAAGTAGCTGTTGTAGAACCTTCAGAACAACCATTGCCAAAGCTAAATCCACAAGAAGATCTAGTATCAAAAGCAATTTCATTATCAAAAGGCATCTCTCCTGCATATTCTTTATGGTTAGTAGGAATTACAAATCTATCTTCATAAGCAGCCAGTGCCATAGTTCTATACATATCATCAACCATATCTTCTGTCAAATCTACCTCATCCAATACCTCAGTTAAAATAACGTTATCAACACGCTTTGCGCGCATAAAGTTACGCATAGCAATCATTCTCTTTAAAGCAAATATAATAGGCTTATCATCACCTGCTGTAAGCATATTTGCCAAATAACGAATTGGGATACGCAACTCTTCAACATTTGGAATAGGGCCTCGATTGTTAATTACACCCTTTTCAATTGCGTTCTGAATTGGAGATAATGGTGGTATATACCAAACCATAGGTAATGTTCTATATTCAGGATGTAACGGAAAAGCCACTTTCCAGTCAATTGCCATTTTATAAACAGGAGAGTTTTGAGCAGCCTCCATCCAACTGTCAGGTATACCGTCTTTTTTAGCTTCTGCTTGAATGAATTCATCGTTTGGATCTAAGAACATCTTTAACTGAGCTTCATATAAATCTTTTTCATCGCTCATGTTAGCC
The DNA here is from genome assembly GCF_014706615.1 of Candidatus Vesicomyosocius sp. SY067_SCS001. Lineage (NCBI taxonomy): Bacteria > Pseudomonadati > Pseudomonadota > Gammaproteobacteria > Pseudothioglobaceae (SeqCode) > Candidatus Vesicomyidisocius > Candidatus Vesicomyidisocius sp. SY067_SCS001. The sequence continues at coordinate 675,290 of NZ_CP054877.1, forward strand.
ATTTCTTCAATTTTATCCGCATCATAAAGAATAACTCCTAATGAACGAATTCTACCAACACAGGTTTCAGAACAAACTGTTGGCTCTCCAGATTCTATTCTTGGGTAACAAAATGTACATTTTTCTGACTTACCAGACTGCCAATTGTAATAAATCTTTTTGTAAGGACAAGCGCTAACACACATTCTCCAACCACGACATTTATCTTGGTCAATTAGGACAATACCATCTTCTTCACGTTTATAAATAGCGCCAGATGGACATGCAGCCACGCAAGATGGATTAAGACAATGTTCACACAAGCGTGGTAAATACATCATAAATGTATTTTCAAATTGACCATAAATCTCTTTTTCTATAGTTTTAAAATTATAATCTTTTGAACGTTTTTTAAACTCACCACCTAAAATTTCCTCCCAGTTAGGACCCCATTCTGGTTTTTCCATAACTTCACCAGTAATCATAGAGTGTGGCCTTGCCACAGGTGGTGTAATCATTTCAGGTGCATTTTGCAAATGAGCATAATTAAACGTAAACGGCTCGTAGTAATCATCAATTTCAGGTAAATCAGGATTAGCAAATATTTTTGCTAATAATCTAAATTTACCCCCAATTTTAGGTTGTAATTTACCATTTTTAGAAACCCATCCACCATTCCATTTATCTTGATTTTCCCAATCTACAGGGTAACCAATACCAGGTTTTGTTTCTACATTATTAAACCAAGCATACTCAACACCTTGACGTGAAGTCCATACATTTTTACAAGTAACTGAGCACGTATGACAACCAATACACTTGTCCAAATTTAAAACCATTCCTATTTGTGCTCTTATTCTCATGAGTTATATTCTTTTTGCTGGTTCATCTTTCCAATCTACCTTATTCATTTTACGCACAACTACAAATTCATCACGATTAGAACCTACTGTACCATAATAGTTAAATCCATAAGATAATTGTGCATAACCACCAATCATATGGGTGGGTTTAGTAATCGTTCTAGTAACAGAATTATGAATACCCCCCCTAAATCCTGATTTTTCTGCTATAGGCGTAGTAGTAATTTTTTCTTGAGCATGATACATAAGCGCCATACCTTCTGGCACTCTTTGTGATACAACCGCTCTAGCAGCAATCGTACCATTAGAATTATACAACTCAATCCAATCATTATCTTCAACATTAATTTTTTGAGCATCGACTTCACTTATCCATACTACTGGACCACCACGATTAAGTGTGAGCATTAATAAGTTATCAGAATAAGTTGAATGAATACCCCATTTCTGATGTGGTGTAATCCAGTTTAATACAACTTGAGAACGTCCATCGTTCTTTTCATTGATAATAGGTTCAACTGTTCTAGTATTAATAGGCGGCTTATAAGTGCATAAATTCTCACCAAAATCTATCATCCATTTATGGTCTTGGTAAAACTGCTGTCTACCCGTTAATGTCCTCCAAGGAATATATTCGTGCACATTAATATAACCTGCATTATAACTAACATGTTCATCTTCAAGACCAGACCAAATAGGTGATGAAATAATTTTTCTAGGTTGTGCTTGAATATCTCTATAACGAATCTGCTCATCTTCTTTTGATTTCGCTAGATGCGTATGATCTTTACCTGTTATTTTACCTAATGATTTCCAAGCTTTAACAGCAACTTTACCATTAGTTTCAGGAGCTAAAGATAAAATTACTTCGGTTGCATCAATATCAGTTTCTATTTTAGGAAGACCTTTAGACACTCCTTCTTCTTTAACAATTTTATTTAAATCACCTAAAGAAGTAACTTCATCTTCAGTATTCCATTCAATACCTTTACCACCATTACCCATCTTAGACATTAGTGGTCCTAATGAGGTAAACTTTTTGTAAGTATCTGGATAATTCCTTTCAACTTCAATAAAATTTGGCATTGTTTTACCAGGAATAGCCTCACACTCACCATCAAACCAAGCTTTAACATCAGTTGCCTGAGCCATTTCTTCCGACGTATCATGCAAAATAGGTACAGCAACAATATCCTTTTCTTTTCCTAAATGTCCAGGACAAAGTTCTGAGAATTTTTTAGCTAACCCTTTATAAATTTCCCAATCACTTCTTGATTCCCACGCAGGATCTACTGCTTTAGACAACGGATGAATAAATGGATGCATATCTGAAGTATTTAGATCGTTCTTTTCATACCATGTTGCTGATGGTAAAACAATATCTGAATACAAACAAGTAGTTGACATCCTAAAATCTAATGTTACAAGTAAATCAACCTTACCTTCTACGCCTTCACGCCACTTAACCTCAGATGGTTTTTTATCTGTCTCTTTGCCTAAAACTGCATTTTGTGCACCTAATAAATATTTTAATAAATACTCATGTCCTTTACCACTAGAACCTAGTATATTAGAACGCCATATAAACATATTATGAGGAAAATTTTTTGGATTATCAGGATCTTCACAAGAAAATTTTAAGTCCTTAGACTTAAGTTTCTGAACAATATAATCTTTAACATTTATGCCTGCTTCTTCTGCTTGCTTAGTAATTTCTAATGGATTATCTTCGAACTGTGGCGCCGAAGGTAACCAACCCATTTTTTCACTGCGAACATTGCAATCTATTATAGAATAGTTTTTCCATTCTGTCTTATCAGTTAGTGGAGATAAAATCTCATCAACCTCTAATTTTTCATATCTCCATTGACTAGAATGGTTATAAAAGAATGAAGTTCCGTTCATTTGGCGAGGTGGACGATGCCAATCTAGAGCGAATGCTAATGGTAACCATCCTGTTTGTGGACGTAGTTTTTCTTGACCTACATAATGAGACCAACCACCACCAGATTTACCAATACAGCCACACATCATTAACATATTAATAATACCACGATAGATCATATCCATATGGTACCAATGATTAATAGCAGCACCTAAAATAACCATCGACTTGCCTTGTGTTTTATCTGCATTTTCTGAAAATTCTCTAGCAATACGCACAGTTTGCTCTCTTGGAACTCCTGTTACTTTTTCATTCCAAGCTGGCGTATAAGGCACATCATCATCAAATGAAGCAGCAACATTGTCACCACCTAATCCTTGGTCAACACTATAATTTGCCATCATTAAATCAAACACTGTTGAAACTTTAACTTCATTACCATTAACCAAAGTTAACTGTCTAATTGGAACATTTCTCATTAAAATAGGATTATGAGCTGTATTTGTAAATATTTCTTGATCATGGGCTTTGTTATTAAAATATGGAAATCCAACGGATATAATCTCATCATTATTATCTTTTAAAGTAATTTTTGGATCAATATCCGCACCATTCATAGCATTTTTATTTTCAATATTCCACTTACCAGAACCATCCCAACGAAATCCTATCGTTCCTGTTGGAGTAACAATTTCATTAGTATTTTGATCAATCAGTAGTGGTTTCCATTCGGTGTTATCTTTTTCGCCTAAAGCGCCATGAATATCCGAAGCTCGAAGAGTTCTTCCAGGTACAAATACCTCTTTTTTTTCTTCCAATATTACCAAAAATGGCATATCTGTATATTGCTTGATATAATTAGTAAAATATTTACTTTTATTGGTTAAATGATACTCTTTTAGGATAACATGTCCCATTGTCATAGCAAGCGCTGCATCTGTACCTTGAGTTGGACTCATCCACTCATCAGAAAGCTTAGCAACTTCACTAAAATCAGGTGTTACTGCAATAGTTTTAGTACCATTGTACCGAGATTCCGTAAAAAAATGAGCATCTGGAGTACGAGTTTGAGGAATATTAGAGCCCCATGCTATAATATAAGATGAATTATACCAATCAGCACTTTCTGGCACATCAGTTTGCTCACCCCAGGTTTGAGGTGAGGATGGTGGCAAATCACAATACCAGTCATAAAAACTTAAAGAAGTACCGCCAATTAATGACAAATAACGAGAACCAGCTGCATAAGACACCATTGACATAGCTGGAATAGGTGAAAAACCGACAACTCTATCTGGTCCATAGGTTTGAGTTGTATAAATATTGGAGGCTACAATAATCTCATTCACTTCATCCCAATTAACACGAACCATCCCACCTAAACCACGAACTTGTTTGTATTCTTTTGTTTTAGCTTTATCATTCATAATTGACTTCCATGCATCAACAGGATCAATATTTTGCTTTTTAGCTTCACGCCAGATTCTTAATAATCTAGAACGAATTAGAGGATACTTAAGACGAGTGGCGCTATACAAATACCATGAATATGTTGCACCTCTTTGACAACCTCTAGGCTCATGATCTGGCAAGTCTGGACGAGTTCTAGGATAATTAGTTTGTTGTGTTTCCCAAGTTACTAAGCCATTTTTTACATAAATTTTCCAACTACATGATCCTGTACAATTAACACCATGAGTCGAACGAACAACTTTATCATGTCCCCAGCGATTACGATAAGCTTTTTCCCAACTTCTATTTTCATGTACTAATTTTCCATGACCATTAGAGAAATATTCAGGCTTTGACTGGGTAAAAAATGTTATTCTATCTAATAAATAACTCATTTTTACCTCCTATTATCATTACATTTTTATTCGATGATTTTAATAAGAACTTTAATGTAAAACAATCAATCCAATTACTAAATAAGTATACTTATTATTTATTTAATAAAAAGAAATAATTCAAATTACTTTAATTAATTTTTAAAATTAATATCTGTGTATTATAATTAAAAAAAATCAAAAAACTTTTTTTACATAGAACCTCTGTAAACTTACTTCATTAAATAAACTATGCTTAATAGCATAATCATTATTATTATAGAATAATACAGTATAAAAATCATTTATACTGCTTTCTGACAAAACCTATTAAACTTATCATATAATAGATCAAATAAGTACATCAATAAAACATTAATCCATGTATAAATTAATGCTGACGAGTTATGTAAATTTATAGTTTTACTTTAGTATAATGTCATTATTAACATAATTATGTTGAAAGTTAAATATAACCTTAATAGATAAAATTAAACAAGTAGTAGTAACTTAAGTATCCATATAATTAATAAATAGTTTTAATAAAAAATACTCATAAATTGAAGATATGCAACACCAATACAAATAATTAGGAAATATCATCCACACAGTAAACACGTTATAAATACAATAGTATTAATCGCTAAAACTTAATTAGCTTATAATTTTAACTACTAAGCAGTAATTATCCTATAATTGATTTAATTTAGTAAAAATTAGCTATTTAGACTGTTTTTACCATTCAAGAGAATGGTAAAATTAATCGTTTAAAGTAACTAACTGGTCTTTAAATATATGAGAAAAATAAACATTAAAATTGGTTTTATTACTATATCTGATCGTGCTGCTAGAGGTGAATATGAGGATATCAGCGGGCCTGCTATGCAAAATTGGATTAAAAATGCTGTACTATCTCCCTACACAGTAGAAGATATAATTATTGAAGATAGTCAACCTTTAATTGAAAAAACCATGATTGATTTTGCTGATAACAAGCATTGCAACTTAATTCTAACTACTGGAGGTACTGGAGTCACAACACGTGATATAACACCAGAAGCAACATATACCGTATGTGAACGTATACTTGATGGATTTGCTCAACAAATGCGTAATATATCATTACGCACGGTTCCCACAGCGATTTTATCCCGCCAAACAGCAGGTACACGTGGTAGTAGCTTAATTATCAATCTACCAGGAAAGCCCGATGCAATTGCAATATGTTTAGGTGCAGTATTTTTAGCAGTGCCTAAATGTTTAGAATTACTTGACCAATCTAATATTCAAATTGATTTAGATTTTATCGAATAAAATTTAGAATAAAAATTTAACTAGACTTTTTACCTAATAGGTACGCTTCTAATAATGCGGTAGTGATGTTGTCGTGAATTTTAAATTGCTCAGCAATGACTTTAATCTTAGACAAATATTCTGTTTGTTGATAATTTTCTCTTAACAAGATTAAATCTAGCTTACCGTTATTCAAACAACCTTCTACACAACCTTTTGCATTAGAAAATATAATAGTTTGATCTAAAATAACATCTAGCTGATAAGAATACAAGTCAATATTGTTTGCTCGAGCAATTGATAAATATACAGCATTAAAAAAATCATCATGATAAATAATATTCTCAATATCAATCACATTACTTAACTCATAATGTTGGGCTTGATAATCAAATCCAACACTTGCTGTAACCGTAGTATTAGTAGACATTATTTAGTCAGTGATAAAAATAATTTTGGTAACTCTTGAGGTAAAGATTCAATACGATCAATTACCGAGTAATGGGAGCCGAAAATATCAACAATATATTCATCTGCTTTTTTATCTAAGCTAATACAATAAGGATATATACCTTTTTGTTGAACTTCTTGCACAGCTTTATGCGCATCCTGAATTAAAATTTTTGGGTCATAAATATCAATATCAGAAGGTTCTCCATCAGTTAAAACAAGCATTAATTTTTTATCACTTTGCTGTAAGTCTAAATAATGTGCGCCATGGCGAATAGCAGCACCCATTCTAGTAGAAAATTCAGCCTTTAAATCAGCTAAACGTGCCTTTACTGTATCATCCCAATGCTCACCATAACCTTTGATATGATAATACATAACTTTCTGTCTGGTATTAGAATTAAACCCAGAAATAGAAAAATTATCACCTAACTGCTCTACTGCCCAAGCCAACAAAGACACTGCTTCTTGTGATAGTTCTAAAATAGTTTGTCCAAATTTACCAACAACTTTATTTAATGACTCCGATAAATCTAACAACAATAATACTGACACACTGCGAGAATCATGTTCAAAATCAACATTAATTCTAGTATCAGGCTGAGAACCATTTTTAATATCAATCACACTGCGTAATGCAATATCAAGGTCTAACTCAGCACCCTCTTCTTGATAACGAAGACGTTTCTTATTTTGTGGTTTAAGCAAATCTAATATTTTTTTAAGCTGTTTAACCAAAGCTGAGTGCTTGTCAAGAATTCTATCAATCTTTGATGCATCACTGTGCGAATGTAATCGTTCATATACAGCTACCCAATCTGGCTTATAAGCTTCATAAGAATAATCCCATTCGTCATAATAATGCGGAGGTATTACTTCAACTTTATCCTCGTCTTCCTCTTCAGATTTTTTTTGATATTCAAAAATATTATCTTCTTCATCAAATTTTTCAATAAACAACCACATTGAACGGTTATCATCTCGATAAGTCACTTCAGTATTTTCAAAATACATATTAGCTAACGCATCTGAGGCACTTCTTGTTTTAATTAAATATTTTAAAGCAAGTTTTAAACTATCTGATGTACTTGTTTTCCCTGTGTTCATTAATGTCTTAAATTTTTCAACATAATCTAAGAGAATTTTATTCTTATAATGGTGATTATCATCAAGTAAAGCGTATGTAAGCATAATAGCACGATGTCGTAAGCAAGATTGATGCTTATCATCACAATCAAATTCATCTACTATTGGAATTAAATTTAACCATAAATTTTTTAAACCAGGATACTCTTGCATAGCTAAATATTCAACACGAGCATCTTCAAAAATTTCAGTAAAAAATCGTTGCTGCGGTGAAACATTATCAGCAACGATCTTAGTGGTAAATTGATGATGTGCAATCAAATGTGCTATTAAAGCCATATAACGCTTGCAAGCATTAACACCATTAAATAATTCATAAACATCTGGCAGACGAATAATATTACCTTCTAAATAAGGACGAAAGTGTTCTAGTTTTTCAAAGTCTGGAGAATACGGTGCATACATGAATTCTGTTTTCCAAAGTGCACGCTGAAATAAATTAATTTTCCGCTCAACATCAATAAACAACAAACCCTTTCTTTGCCGTTGAAATACAGCTTTTGAATCAGCACTTAATAATGAAAAATATTCCTCTTGTCGTTTAGGATGGTATTGAAAATATCTTAAACCATAATTAATCCACTTATAAATACCTTCAAATTCTAATTGTTCCAATAACAAATGCATATTAGAAAGCATGGCTAATAATGATGGAGAAGCGTGCGTATCATGAATGCCATGTATTGAAAATGTAGTTTTATTCAGATGATATTCAATTAGATTCAAGTACTCATCAAGTTGATCATTATTTGTATGTTCAATAACATCAATAAAACTGTGTAAAAATGGTTTAACTGCATCTTTATTAGGTGTCCTAGATATCTTTTGATAAGCAAAATTTACAATTTTTTGAATACTACCATCACCATAAAATTCACCTACCCAAGGCATTGTTTTTAAAAAAACAATAGACAAAGTATCGCCTTGACCAATTTTTGCTAAAAATTCAGTGCCTTTATAATACTCAATTAAACCTTGTTCTGAAAGTCTTCTGGCAGCTTGTTCAATATTTTCAATAAATACTCTTTGAATCGTATTAAAAGCACAATTTAAGGGTTTATATTGACTTACTTCAGGCATACTGTTAAGTAATTTTAGTCAAAAATAGCATCAATTGCACTACTCATAGTGGTACGAATTTCTACATCATCAGTAATTGGGCATACTAATGCCATATTACAAGCATCTTTTACTGCAACACCTGAAGCAATCAATGTACCTGCATAATTAAGCAAACGAGTTGATGCACCTTCATCAATACCATGTCCTACTAAATTACGAGTAGCCTGTGCAAGTTTTACTAATTTAGTTGCAATATCGCTATCAACACCAGACTCTCTAACAACAATACTGGTTTCTAATTCAGCCGATACATAATCAAAATCCATACCAGTAAAACGTTGCTTAGTTGATTGTTTAAGGTCTTTCATAAGTGATTGATAAGCTGGGTTATATGAAATCACCAATTGGAAATCCGAATGTGCTTTTACAAGCTCACCTTTTTTATCTAACATTAACTCACGTCTATGGTCAGTAAGAGAATGGATAACAACCATAGTATCTTGGCGTGCTTCTACAATTTCATCAAGATAACAAATTGCACCATGACGTGCTGCTAATGTTAACGGACCATCTACCCAACGGGTACCATTGGTATCTAGTAAAAAACGACCAATCAAGTCTGACGCAGTAATATCTTCATTACAGGATACCGTAATAATAGGCTTGTCTAATTTATAGGCCATATATTCAATAAAACGAGACTTTCCACAACCTGTTGGTCCTTTAATCATCACTGGTAATCCTGAATTATATGCTGCAGTATATAATTCTACTTCAGTTGATTGAGCTTTATAAAAAGGCTCTAATTCAATTTTAAATTGGTTGATATCGAAATTTGACATAACTCTATCCTAAATGTATCTTTTTTAAATTTTATAAAAAACCTCTGTTTGCAGCAGAGGCTTTCATTAACTATTTACTACAAATTTTACTTGTGAACGCCTAATTTATCTCTCCAACCAGGATATAAAGAATCAGCATCTCCTGGAAAAGATTCAAATGCACGAGCAAATTCATTATTATCTCTAGCAAACTCAATTGGATCAGCTTTAGCCATCCAACAATCATATGCTTGACGTAATGACTTAGCTCCCGCTGAAGGCGAATCAATATGACCATAAGAACCGCCACCAGAAGTGTTAATTACATTACCATGACCAAGGTTTTCAAAGAAGCCAGGAAGACGCAACGCATTCATACCACCAGAAATAATTGGTGTTGTTGGCTTCATACCAAACCATTCTTGATGATAAACTGGACCATCAGCACTATCTCGCTCGATCATATATGCAATGTTTCTATCATCAGCACCACCTTCCATCTTGCCATAACCCATTGTACCCACATGGATACCAGAAGCACCCATAAGGCGAGAAAGTTTAGCAAGAACCAGTGCCGTATAACCACGAACTGAACTTGGAGATGTAATTGCACCATGACCAGCTCTATGATAATGTAGATACTGACTAGGGAAGTTACGACGTGCAGTAGTAACCATACCACAACCACCAACATAACCATCAACTAAAAAAGCAACATGATGCGCATTCTCGCCAAAAGCTTCTAAAATATATTCACCACGAGCAATCATTTCATGATAGTCATCAGCAGTAATATTAGCAGAGAAAATTTTAGCTTCACCGGTTTCGTCTTGTGCACGCTTCATGGCATCAGAAACTAAAGGCATTACATCCTTCATACGGGCATACACTTGGTTACCTTGAGGTTCATCATTCTTAATAAAGTCACCACCTAACCAGAATTGATATGCTGCTTCAGCAAAAGGCTTAGGACGTAAGCCCAACTTAGGCTTAATAATCGTACCAGCGATATACCCCCCATTTTTACGATCACGGCCCAATAGATTCCATAAATCTGTAATATCAACAGAGGGACCATCAAAAATATCTAACATTTGCTTAGGAACGTGGAAATCAATCATTTGCGCGCATTTCACATCACCCATACCTTGATTATTACCAATGGCAAGTGTTAAGAAAGATACAACCATTGCACGACCGTCAATTAAATTACGATCGAATAAGCCACATGGATAAGCAATCTTCATAATACCTTTAACTTCATCAATCTCATAAACCATAGCATCTAAATCTTTAGTAAAATCATCTGTAGTTGATACTTCAACATTTGTACCAGTAGATGATTCCGCTGCAAAGTGAGCAGCAGTTTCTAAATAACCACCAAAATTAGGCATTAGGGTCATTGTGTAGGCAACAAGAATATGCCCGCCTTCAGCTAATAGCGTATCTTCGTCTAATGACAAATCTGCATATCTATTTGATTGATCCATAATGGACTCCTATTTATTAAATAAACGTTCATGATACAAGACACTATCAATAATGTAAAATAATATTTATTTATGATTTTATACAAATATATCTTAACGATATGATCAACTTCACATTAAAACAGCTGTACAGTTTTGAAGCAGTAATCCGTCTATCTAGTTTTACCAAGGCCAGCAAAGAACTTAATATTACTCAACCTGCTGTGTATATGCAAATTCAACAACTACAAAAAAATATTGGCTCTGATTTAGTTAATATTAAAGGCAAGAGTATTCATCCTACTTTTATTGGAAATAAACTATACCAAACTTGCTTAAAGGTTATTAACAAACTAGAACGAACCAAATCTGATATTGAGAAAACACTAAATATAAACTCTAGACACCTATAAATTGGGTTTATCAGCACAACCAAACTCATTCATTAGTCATATCTTGGTAAGATTTAAACAGAAACATCCCAAAAGAACCCTTCACTATAGAAGTAACTAATCGTGAATTACTACTTGAAAAACTAAGTAAAATTAGAATTAATTTAATCGTTATAGAAAGACATCAAGATATATAACTAACAACAAAACTCTTTATGGATAATCCACATCTCTATTGCTTATCCTAGATATTTAATACTTACCAATAATTATAAGAGTATCAATACAATTATACGTGAAACTTTAATTACCTACGAATAAAATTCAAACACACACGTTACTATTAGTAATGTAATAACAGATACACAATTTAATTCCAATTAAGTAACCATTAAATCAGTTTAAACAAGCTTAAATATTGAGTTTATCTATAAAAATACGGTTAGGTTAGAATTATAGAGTGGTATTATTAAATATCTTAATATTAAAAATATTCCCTCATTATTAGTTACTGGTATATGGTACAAAATAATAATGACACTCTCTCTCGCCTATTGTAAAATATTTTAAAGCGTTTATCATTAAAAATAATTAAAACAATAATTTTTTAAAAGAATCGCTACTACAGTAAGAGACATCAACAATACCTATACAAATACAATAGTTTTATTATGAACAATTAATACCCAGATATTCTATGTGATATTGCAAGCCTTTTACTAGCATAATTTTTTCAATTTATTGTCATACATAGAAAATATGTTGCTCTAAAGTAAAGTATTATTCAATAATTGAATTTTCGTCTAACACGCTAGTAACATCAATAGCAAATTACACCAGTTAACTTAACACCAAATTATTTAGCTTATACATATAGAAATGAAATTAAAAGTCTATAAACACTCATACTAATTTAGGTTCGATATGCTGAGTTAATTTTTATATAATCATAAGAAAGATCAGTTGTCCATACACTTTCTGTTAATTCACCTTTGCCAATCTCAATAGTAATAACAATTTCAGATTTCTTCATTTGTGCCTCACCTTGAGCTTCAGTGTAATAAACATTCAACTCTCCAGCTTTAATTAAACAAACCTTACCTAAATAAATACTCACATCCTCAATTCTCAAATACTTGATATTAGCACGCCCTACTGCTGCTAAAATTCTCCCCCAATTTGCATCAGAAGCAAATAAAGCGGTTTTAACCAAAAGTGAATGCGCAACCGTATAGGCCACTTTAAGACAATCCTTAACACTTATTCCACCCTTAACACACACTTCAACGAACTTGGTTGCACCTTCACCATCCTTAATAATTTTATGTGCTAATATCTTGGTTACAGTATTTAGAGATTGTTGAAACTTTTCCATACAATCATTAATTTTAATACTAGACACACCAGTAGCACTTAATGTGCACGCATCATTAGTAGAAGTATCGCCATCTATAGTAATACGATTAAAAGATTGATTCACTGCCTTTGTTAAACAATTTTGTAGCTCAGATTGCGTAGCTTTAATATCGGTAAAAATAAAACTAAGCATGGTTGCCATATCAGGACGAATCATGCCAGAACCCTTAGCAAAACCAGTAATAGTAATCAAATTATCGCCTATTTTAAATTGTTCAGAATACACCTTGTCAACTGAATCAGTCGTCATAATAGCTTGCGCTACTTGGGGCAAATTATCTATTGCTAAGTTAGAAACTAATGTAGATATATTATTCTCAAAACAAGCCATAGGCAATAACTGACCAATTACACCTGTTGAAAATGGCAACACTTGTTCAGCCTTAATACCTAGCTCTTTTGCCACCAAGTCACAAACTTTATAAGCATTTTTAAGTCCTACCAAACCAGTACCTGCATTAGCATTACCACTATTAATAACCAATGCTTTAATAGCATGATTAAGATGATTCTTTGCTACTAATATAGGTGCAGCGCAAAATATATTTTTTGTAAAAACAGCGGCAGTTTGTGTGCCTCTTTTCAAAAAAATAATAGACAAATCTAACTTTTTAGTATCTTTACTACTTAAATTTTCTGAAAAATTTTGCACATACTTAATGCCAGAATTAATTGCTGCACAAGTAATACCGTTAATGTTTAACATATTATCCATATCATAATAGAAATCCTAATCGATTAAAACTTGTTTCTTAGTACTATTAAAATAGGTAAGTAACATAATAAATTATTTCTTAATACTCCATTTTAGAAATTTTTAAAACTTTTTGTCTAGATATTGAAAAATAATCATTAGTACGGAACCAAATAAAACCATTATAAGCGCTGGTATAGCGGCTCGTTCAAATAAACCTTCAGCACTTAATTCATACACTTGAATTGCCAATGTATCCCAACCAAATGGGCGTAATAAATAGGTAGCTGGCAATTCTTTCATTACATCAACTGCAACTAACAAACTACCTGCCAAAATACCTGGAGTCATCATTGGTAAGTATATTTGCCAAATAAGTCGCAAGCGTGACACGCCAAGTAAGCGTGCACTTTGAGTAAACATAGGCTTAATCTGCTCAGCATTGGCTTTAATTGAATTATAGCCAATTGCCATAAAACGAGATATATAAGCAAATAATAATAAAGTAATAGAACCAAAAATAACCTGATTAATACTTTGTCCACCAAAATATATACTAACTGCTGACACTTGATTAATACCATATAATAATCCAACTGCCATAATTGAACCTGGTAATGCATAACCTAATGTCGCTATATTTATCACACCTTTAAGCCAAGAACTATTTTTTTTACAATGATTTGGTAATGCTAATATAGTAGCAATACCAACCGTTATTAAAGTAGCTGATACAGTTAGAATTAAAGTTGAAATAATCAAATCAGTATACTTAACACTCCATTCATTACCTGAGTACGTCCAACCCCAAATTATCAATTGTAACATAGGCATGGCAAAAGCAAGCATAAATACGCTAAATATAAAAATACTAATTAACCAGCCCATAACACCAAAAGCACGATAAGGCTTTTTATTAGCCACATCGTTTGAATAATATTTTGCTTGTCCCCGTGCTTTTTTCTCAAAATAAATCAAAAAAAATGCTACTAACACTAATAATGATGCCAATTGCGCTGCCAATTCAATAGAACGAAAATCACCCCAGGCAGAATAAATTGCCGTAGTAAACGTATCAAAATTAAACAAACTAACCACACCAAAATCAGCTAATATTTCCATCATTGTTACTAGTAATCCAGCTGCTGCTGCTGGACGTGCTAAAGGCAAAGATATCTTAAAAAACGTACGCAAAGGACCAGTGCCTAACAAGCGACCAGCTTCGATTATATTAACCTTTTGACGTTTAAATGAGGCTCGTGCCATCATGTATACATAAGGATAAAACACCAGTACAAAAGTTAGAATAATTGCCCAGGATCCGGTACGGATATCAAACCCTGATAAACCTAGCACTTCACGCATCCAAACTTGTACATAACCAGAATAGTCAAATACACCTAAATATACAAAAGCTAATACATATGCAGGAACAGCAAAAGGCAAAAATAACGCCCATTCTAACCACTGTCTACCAGGAAATTCAACCATTACCACTAAATATGCTAAAATTGTACCTAAAAAAGTAACACCTACACCTACCCCAATAAGTAAAACTACAGTAGCACTGATTAAATTTGGCAATAAGATAGTAGAAAAATGCGCCCACAGTTCACGTTCTGGAAATAACCACGACACAGCCACAACAAGAATTGGCATAGCTACCAATAGCGCTAAACCACTGATCCAAACTTTTGATTTAAGGCAATTTTTTTCCAAAATACTCTTTTTTAATCTTTAATAACTATTTTAAAAATAAAAAACTCAAGACTGTTTAAGTCTAGCTTTCTTGCTACTAAAATAGAAACTTATCTATAGCCTTTTGTTTGCATGAGCTTTACTGCATCAGCTTGTAATATACCTGTTTGTTCTAAATTCATTTTATCTTGCTTGAACGATCCCCAACTCGATACCACTTCATCTGAAACAACGTTCTGATTAGCTGGATATTCTTTATTAAGCGATGCATAAATAGCTTGTGCTTTAGCATTTGACAACCATTCTAATAATTTAATAGCGCCCTTAACATTAGTAGCATATTTTGTCACACCAGCACCTGATATATTTACATGTACACCTGTGGTGTCTTGATTTGCCCAAAATAACTTCAATGGTACATTAGGATTTTTAGTAATTAAACGAGCAAAATAATAAGTATTTATCAAACCAATATCACATTGTCCTGAAATAATTGCATTCATGATATGAGAATCTTTAGCATTAGGTGTAGCTGCCAAATTATTCACCCAACCACTAATAATATCACTCGCTTTATTTATTCCATGATGATAAATCATGGATGCCACTAATGACTTAGTGTAAATTTTTTTACTAGTTCTTAAACACAATCTACCTGCCCATTTTATATCTGCCAAATTCTCATAAGTGGATAGATCGACTGGATTAACACGCTCAGTACTATAAACAATGGTTCTTGCACGCACTGATAGTCCTGTCCACAAGCCTTTAGAATCTCTTAAATGGCTTGGAATATTATTTTCTAACGTTTGTGTTTGTACCTCTTGAAATAAATCTTGCGTAGCAGCGTACCAAAGATTACCTGCATCTACAGTCATAAACATATCAGCGTTAGTGTTTTTACCTTCTAATTTCAAACGCTCAATCAATGCACCACCTTTACCTGTTAAATACGTAACTTGAATGCCTGTATCTTTTGTAAAAGATTCAAATAAAGGTTTAATTAAATGTTCTTTTCTAGAACTATATACGGTTACTAAATCTTCACTTCTTGCTCGGGCTATACCAACACTAGTTACTATCAGTACCAATGCTGATAGTAACCATATTTTTATATTCATCCTTATTTTTCTCCTTATAAAAAAACTGACTAAGGTTATATAATTGATGCATATTATCAATTAATAGTCAATTTCTTATTTTTAATTACTCCTACTTTATCAGCAAAAATAGTCGCTTCATATTTGTCATGTGTTACTAGAATTGAAGTGATATTAGTTTTCTTTAAAATGCCTCTGACCTGCAATACTAATTGTTCTTGATGGTTCTTATCTAGACTAGAAAATGGTTCATCTAATAATAATAATTTTGGTGATGGGGCTAATGCACGAGCTAAGGCAACACGCTGTTGCTCTCCACCTGAAAGCTGGTGTGGATATTTTCTCTCGATACCTTTCAAACCAATCATCGAAAGCAATTCTTCAACCTTAATTTTCTGTTCACTGTTTGATAAATTATAAATACCAAAAGAAATATTTTTTTTTACATTCATATGCGGAAATAACGCATAATCTTGAAAAACCATTCCTATTTCTCTTAATTCTGGTACTACATTATGTGTACCATTATTAGATAATTGTTTACCATTTAAAACTACCTGGCCACTTTGCGCCTCATCAAGTCCAGAAATAAACCTAAGTGCTGAACTTTTTCCACTACCACTATCACCTAATAAGGCAAAAATATCGCCTGTAGCAAGACTTAAATCAAAATCATTTAAAATTTGAGTGGTTTTATAGGAAATTGATAAATGATTAACTAATAACATTTAATAATAAAAATGATAATGATTCCTATCATTATATAAGATATATCAATGATAATATCATATTAACTAAATTTTACAAAAAGACTTTAATGGAATTCTTTTGTTATTATTAATATCTGTCATGACAGTATCAAAATCCTCTGGTTCTACCACCAGAAATTGTCCCATCATTCCTGCGTCTTCATGTTCCAATATATGACAATGATACATATAAGGGTATTGAGTATCTGCGTAGTGATCAAATTTGGCAACTACTCTTACAGTTTCTTCTGGCATAAGTAGTACGGTATCTTTCCAACCACTTTCATTTTCATTTGGCGGTGTTGGATCTGAACCATCTCCTTGTTCTCTATCAAGGATTTGAAATTGAATATCATGAATATGAAAAGGATGAGTAGTATGTGCACCGTTGGTAATTCGCCAAATTTCAATATCACCTTTTTTAACTACTTCATTAATCACATTCATGTCCATTTGAACACCATTAATTAGATGTAACATATACTCACCTTCAAGTACAATACCATTAATAACTTTAAACATGGAAGTGAAAACTCGTTTGTTGATTTTAAAACCACTCATAACTGTTAATCCAAAATTCCTAGTTTTAATAGCATCTGACTCTTTTAATCGGACTATTTTAGTGAGTTTATTAGGAATTTTTCTAACAACATTAGTACTTGATTTATTAACGTAAATACTCATGACATCAAAATTAACTTTATCTAACGTATCTACCGAATCCGACAAACGGCCTGTACCACCTACTTTAAACGGTCCACCAAACTGATGACCGTTAAGTTTTTGTTTATCATAATATTCAGCACTAAAACTCTTAAACCGTAAAATTGTATTCTTGCTATTACTCAAATCAAGCAAAATTTCTACTCGTTCTGCAGGACCTAGCAATACCCTAGTAAGTAAAACTGGTTTTTCTAAAAAACCACCGTCACTAGCAATTTGATAAAACTGAATATCTCCTTCAAAACCTAAATTGTAGATTCTTGCATTAGAGCCATTAAGTATTCTTAGTCTAATCACTTGGGCAGGTACATTTAAAATAGGTACATGCTTACCATTTACCAAAATTGTATAGCCTTTCATTCCACCTGATTTATCAAAATCACCTTTATTTAAATAAAGCAATTGGGCTTTTTCATCAAACCTCCTATCTTGAATAACCACAGGTAAATCATCAACGCCATAAGTTTTAGGAATATCTAATAATCTAGAAGTTTCATCATCAATTAAGAAAAAACCTGCCATACCCTTATACACTTGTTCACCCGTATAACCCTCAAGATGAGGGTGATACCATTGAGTTGAAGCTAATTGATTAATACGCCAACTAGGTTTCCATGTTTTATTAGGTGGAATAATTTGATACGGACCACCATCTTCTTTAGCCGGCAAATGCAATCCATGAAAATGTACGGTGGTATTAACTGATAAATAATTAGTTATTTCAAAACCCACATTATCCATATTATCCACCCGAATAGTTGGACCTAATAGACTATCACCATAACCTAATACACATGTTAACTTACCTTTAAAAATTTCTGTTGTATTATAATTAATTGAAAATTTAAATATTCTTTTACCGTTAACAACTATAGGTTTAATAAGTGGCGGAACAATAAAAGATCTGTCTGCATAATCAGGATGAATAAATTTATCAGAATGCTTACCACTACAGCCCACTACTAGTGCACTAGTAGACAAAATAGATGTTTTAATAAAATCTCTACGTTTCATAACTATTCTCTTTTAATCTTTGGAACCAAAATAATCTCATAAAATATGACATAAAATATGACATAAAATATGACATAAAATTCTTACTTTTTTATTTGTTTATAGATAACAATAAAAGGAAATAATAACAAATCTTTCAAACTTTTAAAGTTTCTCATCTGTGTTCTTTCTAAGCCAAATTTAATTTTAGTTATATTGTTTGAAAGAATTAATGTACCAAATAAATAGTCCCAAATTGACAAAAAACCACCAAAATTAGTATTCATATGATTCTTAGAATGATGAATTTGATGTTGTAGAGGAGAGATTAAAAATAGCTCAATCACATTTCCAAAACCTAGCTTGATATGAGAATGTCTAAGATTAGAACCTAATAATGAAAATATAAAAACAAACAAATTAACACCTAAGATATCATAGATACTCACCAAACTGCCAAATAAAAATACAAAAACACCTGTCACAAAACCGATACTTAAAGAATAGCGAAAACCGAACAACAAAAATTCAATAGGATGCACTCGATAAAACGTAAGTGGATTTAAAACTTTAGCACTATGGTGTACTTTATGAAACACCCATAGCCATGGCACAAAGTGTAATAAACGATGTAACCAATAACGGGTAAAATCACTTAAAATAAACAAAATAAATGTAAATAGCACCATTACTTGTGTATAAGAGAAAGTTTCTATTCTCACAAAACCGTATTGATTTAACAAGACAATATTAACAAACAATGCAACTTCTTTAGCACTTATGATCACTGGTAATATAATCATAACTCTAAAGAGTATAGAAAAAATAAAATAACTATAATCCAACAAACTAGAAGGATGTAGCCAAAGTTTTTTTGATAACACAATACGTTTTTGTTCTGGATGAAACTTTAAAAAAACAAACGCAATCATCAATGAACTTAGTAAAAATAACCAATAAATTCGCCTATGTGGATCCATTAAGTATTCAAACGGATTAATCTCCATCAGCATCTAACACCTTAGAGACAAATCCCAATTTATCCATTAAAGAGATATAATAAGCTTTCATAAGCCTATTGGTTGATTGATATAAAAGTTTACCTTTATCGTTAATAAAATCAAACTCAGACATATTATTAGCATTAGCAATTGAATCATTTAATGCACTAATAGCCTGGTCGATCTCTTTTCTTGCTTTAAATTGACGCGATATATCACCAAAATCTTGATAATCTGGTGAATTAATAACCTGAACTTGTGTTTCAAGAATAGCTTTAATAGCATTGACACTATTACCACTAGTTGCATACTCTGCTCTATAATTGTTGGGTTTATTCTTAAATTTTTTACTCAAACCAGCTACATCACCAACGCGCCACTCTTTAAGTTTATAGGTACCAGCAATTAAAGTATTTAGCAAAATTGCACTAGCATATTGCTCACTTTCAAGGAATTTTGACTGATACATTTTATAACCATCTAAAATTTCTAACAAATAGTTTTTGATTGACTTAGCAATTATTAACGCCATATTTTTAACTCTCGGATGAAACAAATCTTTTGTAAAAAGAATATATTCCAAAGCATTAATAGTTTTGTGTGAATACTTATACATAGCATTAAATAGCTCATCATTACTATTAATAATTAAATCTAATTGAGGTTTAATATCCTCGTTATTCCCATGAAATATATCAATGTATCTTGGTATATCTAAATAATCTTCATTTAAATCACCTAATAAATAAGTAGTTTCGACTTTTTTCCAACTTGAAACTAAGTTACCAAATTGCATTTTAATTCTTGTAGAATTAGATTGATTAATATCATCAATTAATAGCTCAACATTTTTAATAGCTAACATAATATTGACAATAATAACTTGGTTAAAAAATTTTTCACCGACTGCGTTTACAACAATCGATACAAACAAAATAATAACAACTAAGTATCTCATCAACTTACCCTATATCTCATTCAAAAATTGCAATATTTTACCTCTACTACTAACAGGTAAATTCATAAACAAAGTTTTAGACTTACCAGACTCACCACCATGCCAAATAATTGCCTGTTCTAGGTTGCGTGCACGACCATCATGCAAAAAATTCTTATTATCTTTAAGTATTAAAGAGACTCTGCCCAATCTCCACAATGGAGGTGTGCGCCATTCATTACCTAAAGCATCAAATTCTGAACGACCATCTGCTAAATCCTTTCCCATGTCATGTAATAGAAAATCACTATATGGATATATAGTAATATTAGGCAATAAATAACTTGGAACATGACATTGTGAACATCCTATTTTAGAGAATAGTCTTTGTCCTTGATATTGGCTAATAATAGATTTTGGTAGTTTCAAATGTGTCAAATAATAACTAATAGCATTTAATCTTTGCGCTGTTAGCTCATGTTTTTCTCCATCTTTTGATGAATTAATACATTCAACTTGCATTAATGTGCACGACTGATGTTCGTAAATAGGATTAGTTAAACCCATATCATTAACAGCAGCATTGGCTGATTGATACTTTACTGTTGGTGCAGAAGCTTTCCAAGCATAACGACCAATCTCAATTTTATTAGTCTGTTCTGACCAAACCCTATTAGCTTTACCAGAAATACCATCATGATTAGCATCATTAATATCTTCATTAGCTAGAATTTGTTCATCAGTAATTTGTTCTAATAACCCCAAACCCACAAGTGCTGGTGCAATTCTAGCAGAAATAATTGTATTAGGAAGCAAATCACCATAACCCAATTTCTCTAATTTAACTATTGGTTGTTGCAAACTGATGATAGTGCCATCAGTATAATGAATATTTTTAGTTGAATAATGCACCAAAGACTTAGCTTCAAAAGGCACACCAGGAACTCCATTAATACTAATTTGAACACCATAATTAGGTTCAGGAATAAAACCAAGTTTAGCTATTATTCCTTGATGCTCATCAGTACCATTTGAAGGTATGGATAAGTGTATTACGTGCGACTTATCAACAATATTATTTACTTCAAATACTTTTCCACGACCATTTTTTGCATGGCAATTAATACAAGTATTAGCACTAAATAATGGACCTAATCCATCACGTGCTGTTGTTGAACTAGGAGCCTCTACCCAAGGAATACGAAAAAAACTTTTTCCTAAAATAAACTTATCCAGTTTATCATTACTTAAATTAGGTTGAACTTGCGTAAAAGATTGATTTAACTCGTAAGTTGATAAATTACTAAAATCATTAGCAAAAACCATTTCCATTAGACTAATAACAAGCAATAGTATGATTAAAACTGCTAAATATTTATAGTTTAATTTCCCCAACATCCATTATATTTCCAACTGTTAAATCAATACCATTTGATTTTGCTACATAAATCATTTGATCACCAATGGCTCTTAACTCATTTTTAAGTTTTTTTATTTGCCTAGCTTGAGAATCATTCGGACGAATTTGATAATCAAAATGACGGCTTACTTGTGCCAATGTATTCATTTGATTAATTTTAGTATTTACTGATGCAATTAAACCCATTAACTTAGTCTTATCTTTCATAGCATCAATAAGTGCTACACCATAGTCAAAACTATTATAAGTACCGAACAACAAATTCTTAAAACCTTGAAAATTTTGCGTTATATCACGATGTGTATTATCAGAAAAACAACTATGCTCATCTTCTTCAGATGGTGTTAATACTGCTATTGCAATACGTTCATTAGCAAGTTCAGATTTAATAAAAATACCTAACCCAGAAAAAATTTGCTTAAGTGCCACCTTTGCATTAATATTCTTAGTCACATCAGAATTTTTACCCAATAATGCTGCTTTATAATTAGTACTATCGCCATCTGCCCAAGCCGAAGTTATTGACTCTAAATCAGCAATAATTAGACTTACTGCTGCATTTAAATATTGTTTACGACGATCAGCATTTGCATTAATCGTATAATCAGTAAGTGCTCTCTGACCTGCTAACAAAGCACCATGAGTTACATTATCTTTTATAAAATTAGCATAATCCTGATCTTGACCCCATAATAAAAACTCAATAACGTGATAACCTGTTGCAACATTAGCATAACCACCATTTCCATTAAGCGCTGCTAACACGTCAGAAGTAATTATACTTACATCAATTAATAAAGGATTTTCCCCGCCTGGATTAAACATACCTGGGGTGTCAATAATATTACCTGATGTTTTTCTACCCTTGGAATTGGTTATATAGTCAATCATATTTTCATCTAATGGCCAAGCATTTAATCGCCCTTCTGGTGCCCCATAAGATGTATGCCAACCTTCCTCTACATCAATAGGCCCATTAGACAATCTAAACGCTTCAGTTTGACCATAAGATTCACGAGCATTCAGCCATGCAGCTTTTGCATTTCCCATTGTTTCTATTGTAGGATTGTTTGTAAAATCTTTCAGTTTTGTCCCTAATTTTTTGGCATCATTCAGAGCATCCATATAGTTTACAGTTGCAATATTTGCATAAGTGATTAACAACGGATTAATCTCATCTCTACTCAAGAATACACTTGCAGCAGAAATTATCATTACCACTGTTAAACCAAATGAAATCATCAATTTTTTTTGAATTGTCATGTATATTTTCTCCTTACACTTATAAAAATTCTATAGTTGTTATTATTAACACACAAAAGCGTGTTAATAAACTATAAATTGATTTTTATCTGTCCATTTTATTATTTTCAATAAGATAATTACACCTTATAACTGATCAAAAACTATAAGCTAAGACCTAAAAATCATTCAACCTAAACCATTGCCTAAATTAGACCTTAAACGATAAGGATTAGAACTAGCATAACCCGTTATATCATTTTTAAAATAATTCACGCCAATAACAATAATATATCAACCACTGTATCTGTAATAATATTCATATACTTAATACTATTTATCCTATATATTTTAATTATAAATATCTACAAAACTACTTCTGCAGACTTGATGCCTGTGTATATTACTATTAATACACCTTCTTTTATTTTATGAAAAGAGTTAATTTCTTCAAGTTAATAAATGATATCAGTTATTATTTGCATTTATAATAAAATATAAAAATTATGTAATATATCATTTTCTTAGCTATTAAGAAAAAATAAAACCTCTTAAATACCAAGCTATGCTATTCATTAAATTAATTGCCATAGATCTAGCATTTGGATTTGATTTTATGATTTATATTATTAACAGTACATTTATTACAAAATCAAATTTATCTTAAAATTATATAAGCTCTACTTTTGATTTATTTATATGCTATACAGAAAAAAGTATGAATAAATTATTATCACCTCTGGATATATCTTAACTAATTGCATATTATAAAAATATAACATAAAATAAAATGGTCATTATTCATCTTTTTACCACTTTGGATTTAACTAAACGTACTCAAGCCAGTCAAAAAGTTACTCTTGTAGGTATTGCTGTTGATTTTTTATTAGCCATATTGAAAGTTATTACAGGTTCTATTGGAAATTCTGGTGCTTTAATTGCAGATGGTGCCCACTCATTTTCTGACTTATTATCTGATGGATTAGTTCTATATGCAACTAAACATTCAACCCTTGATGCTGACGAAGAACACCCTTATGGACATAATCGGTTTGAAACAGTTGCTATTCTAGGTCTTGCAATTATTTTAACCATTGTTGGTTTAGGTATTATTTTAAATGCAATAATTAAATTAACTAACCATATGACACTTTCACACAGTGCCTTGCTTTTAAATATTACTATCTTATCAATTTTTTCTAAGGAAGCTTTATATTGGTATACTCTAAAAGTAGCTAATGATTATGAATCTGATTTATTAAAAGCCAATGCTTGGCATCATCGTTCAGATGCATTATCTTCAATTGTAGTACTAATCGGCATTCTTGGCAGTTTAAATAATTATCCATACTTAGACAGTATTGCAGCTATCGTTGTGGGTGTTATGATTATTTATATTGCTTGGAAATTAGGTTTAAGTGCAACTAAAGAACTAGTAGACACCTCTATTGATGCACAACAAGTAGCAGAATTAAAGAACGCACTAGTACAAATTAATGATGTTAATAGTGTTCATTCTCTACGTACTCGCAAAATTGGACACACTATTTCTTGTGATGTACACATACAAGTTGATCCTTTTTTAAGTGTTAGCGAGGGACATATGATAAGTATTAGTGTTGAACGTGTAGCTAAAAAATGCTTAAAGAACTTAAACGATGTAACAGTTCATATTGATGTAGAAGATGATGAAACTAATTCTCCTTACAAAATATTGCCAGAACGTTCAGAAGCATTAGTAATTCTAACTAAAGCCCTACTTAATAAAAAATACAGCAGTGAAATTAGTCGTATTCAATTACATTATTTAGAAAGTAAAATTCATGTAGATTTTTACTTACCGCTTAAATGCATTCAAACTGACAATACTGCTGATAAAATACTCTCTAAATTACAAGAAATTGTTAACAATCTTGATAATTTTGGAAAGATTAAGGTTTATTTTAGCCAAAATTAAAAGACAACGATAAGTATGTTAATAGCACTTAATAATGTACCTACTACACCCTATCTGGAGTCTTTTAATAATCTCTTCGCACCATAAATAATGCCTATTCTTTTAACATCGTGTTATTTTTCCCACAATAGTTTTTAATTGAATTAGAAACTATACTCAACTATTACCTTGATAATTTATACCTGTTACTAAAATAATAACACCTCGATATACTCAAGTTTAATTACTATATTAAAATTTAAACGATTATAACTCATAAAAAGAACATTTAATGACTATAACATCAGACTAATATTTTGAAAAAATTTACTAGATTTATATAAAAATAGTCCTAATATACTCAACCAATATCTATAACCATTAAATTTAAACTTATTAGACTCAAATAAACCAAAATCAACCCCTAAAATTTCATTAAAAATATTTAATAATTTTTCTAGGTTTATCTGACACATATTACACCCTTATGATATACTTTTATTTTTTAAATTTTAAGGATTAAACAAATGGCAGTATTAGAACTAAATCTAAGTAATTTTGATGAAACCATTCAAAATAATGACATTGTTATACTAGATTTTTGGGCTCAATGGTGTGGTCCTTGCAAACAATTTGCACCCACTTATGATGAAGTTTCTAACAAAGTAGATAATGTTATTTTTGCTAAAATAAACACCGAAGATGAACAAAAACTAGCAAGTAATTTTCAAATTCGATCCATCCCTACTCTAATGATTTTCAGAGAACAAATTGAAGTATTCTCTCAACCAGGAGCAATGTCAGGTTCTAATTTAGAAGATGTTATCGCTAAAGCTAAAGCATTTGATATGAACAAAATACGTGAAGAAATTAAAGAGAAAAAATAATTATTATTATAACTTTAAATAATTTTTTTCACTAAATCCAACCATGATATCATCACCAATTATCAATATTGGGCGTTTGATAATTGTTGGGTTTTTCAATACTAATTCTAAAGTAATATTACCTTTCTCTTTATTATTTAAATTTCGATAAGTAGTAGAACGCTTATTAATAAGATTTTCCCAAGTGACTTTATCTACAAATGTTTGCAACTTAGTTTTATCAATCGGATTATCACGAAAATCAATAAATTCAAAATCAACCTTATGATTAATTAAGAATTTTTGTGCTTTTTTAATGGTATCGCAATTTTTAATCCCATACATTGTAATCATTGAACTACCTCATTATAAAATTCTAAAATTTCTTTATTATCATTATCAATAATGATACGTACACCTTTGATTAAATAATACAAATACGATACACTCTGACTAACCAATTCCACTCTACTAGGTTCACCAAATAGATTAATAATCATCTCTTTTGATAAATCTACTTTAGGTATAAAGGTTAATGACTTAATTTTTAGATCTAACATTGATATTTTAGTCATCAAATTAAACGTTGTTTTCCTAACGCCTGAAGGCATAACTCTTAATTCTTTAATGTTGTTATTTAAATATTTAGTGTCTTTTTGATCAAATATTAAATTTAAAATAACACTAGCATTAATACCACCTACTTTTGTGTTAGAAAAAAATACTTCTAATTCTTGCTCTTTACTATCACTTCCAAACATAGCAATCTCAGCCTCAGAACCAAATAAATGTATTGCGTCGATAAGACTACTATGACCCATGGTTAAATTAAACACAACCGTATTACCTTGACTATTAATAAAACTTTGCCAAGGCAAAGATTGATTCTGTGGCATTTGTATGTTACGAGTCAATAGGTAAAATAGAGTAAATATTACTACTGCTAGTAATAATGTTATTGATATAATTTTACTTTCTATCATTAATTATCGCTTAAATGGAGGTTTGTTAGCTTTAAAACGTAACCAATTAAGTGTTTTAAAGGTTAAGTTATGATTGATTAATTTAAGTTCTAGTTGTCGCTTACCTGGAAACTCCATTAAAAATAAACCTAATAAAATTGATATTAATCCTTGGCCTGGTGTCACTAACATAATAATACCAATAATTAATAATATTAAACCCATTAGTGTCTTAAGTATCAATTTAATCAAATTAAAAGGTCTTCTTGTTTTTAATTTATTTTCTGAATTTTTTAGAAAATAATTTAATGGCATTAGCCCTAATAAATAAGGTATTAACAATAAACTAATGATAAAAATCACTCCAGAAATTATACCTATAATTACTAGTATATCTTCTAATTGATTTATAAGTATTACTATACTATCTAATAACATAACAATAAAAATATCATAGGCCTATCCATTGGTTAAAGATACCTGTATATTAGTACCAAAAATACCACTAATAATCAACTCTTAATTTTAGTCAAAAATAATCAAGCAATGCTTTGGCTTTCCTTAATAACCTAGCGGTAGAAGAACCAGCTCTTATGCATAAATTTAGTATTAGCTACTAGAGTTAATTAAAAATTAATCAATAATGCCCTACCCGATATAACTTTAACCAATAAACTCATCCTTTTGATTCGCGTCATAATATACCTAATATAAATAACAATGATTTAATCATTTTATCTGTTTTTACTTGTTTATCATATTTTTCAACATCAATAAAACTAACAATCATTGATTGATTTTTTCCATAATTCACTATTTACTTTAACTTTAGCGTTCGTTACATGTTAAATTAAGGTTTTCATTATTAAGCAAGATATGAAATATCAGCAACTGATAAAAATAAAGATCTAACCCAGTTAATTAAATTTAAACGCTCTTGTCTTAATGCAATATCATCAGTATTAACCATAACTTTATCAAAAAACTCATCAATCATACCCTTGAGGGCAATAAGTTCTTTCATATTTTTTGTGTAATTAATAGAATTAGAAATGCGTTTAGCGAGTATTTTTGTTGCCTTAAATAGTGTTTTTTCCGCTGTTTCTATCAAAACTGAATCATTAACTTTGATTGATAAGTCCGAGCAATTCTTCAATATATTAGTAATACGTTTATTTATTTCAATCAGATTTTCTAATTCTTGATTGTTAGTAAATGTATTAAGCGCTCTAACACGTAGATGAAAATCATAAGGTGATTCTGGACACACTGCCAAAACTGCATCAAAAACCTGCATACTAACCTGATGCTTCTTGTAATAAGCCCGCAAACGCTCCATCATAAATTGATAAATATCGTTAGCTTTATTAGTATTTACAACAGATAAATGAGCATTTAATGATTTACTAATCAGTTCTTTAAGATTAATATGAAATTTTGACTCTAACATAATCCTTAATAAACCTAATGCCATCCTTCTAAGTGCATACGGATCTTTAGATCCAGTTGGGTCCTGGCCAATACCAAAAATACCAGTAATTGTATCTAATTTATCAGCAATCGAAACTACTAAACCTTCGCTTGTATTTGGTAAAAAATCACCTGAAAATTTTGGCTGATAATGTTCACTAATAGCCACCGACACTGCTTTATTTTCGCCATCATTAAGAGCGTAATACCCCCCCATTATACCTTGAAGGTCAGCAAACTCACCTACCATATTTGTAACCAAATCACTTTTACAAAGCAAGCCAGCACGACTACTGTCTTTAACATTGGCACCAATAACGCCAGCAATATATCCTGAAAGCATCTCAATACGTTTAGCTTTATCACCCATGGAGCCCAAAGATTTCATAAACAAAACTTGGTTTAACCTATCTAGACGAAATTCAAGGGTGTATGCCTTATCTTGTATCCAAAAAAATTCTGAATCATTTAAACGGGAACGAATAACACGCTCATTACCATCAATAATAACTGATAAGTCACTAGACTCAATATTAGCAACTGAAATAAATGATGGCATCAAATTGCCATTCATATCTAACATATGAAAATATTTTTGATGCGATTTCATCACAGAAATAAGCACTTCTTCCGGAATATCCAAAAATTTAGATGAAAAACTACCTGAAAATGCACATGGATATTCAACCAATGCACAAACTTCATCAAGTAAAGGTTCATCAATAACCGCCATAGCGTTGTTATTTTGCGCTACCTCAGTTACCTGTTTACGAATAATAGCCTTACGCATATTAAAATTAACCTCAATTTGAGCCTTTTCAAGAATAATTTTCTGATAATCTTTAGCGCAACTAATATCAAAAATACATTCACCTGTGAAACGCAACCCCCTGGTTATGTTTCTAGAAATCAAACCCATGATTGAGGCTGGTACGACATCAGATCCTAACATCATAATCAACCAATGTATTGGACGTACAAAATACGTATCCAAATTACTCCAGCGCATTGGCTTGGCAATAGGAATATTCTGAATAGCAGTATTAACAATAGATTCAAGTAAATCTATCGTTTTTAAACCTATTTGTTGTTTGGTAAAGAAATAATATTGCGTCTTGCAAAATGATTTTTGTGTTAACATATTCTTATCAACCCCACAGGATTTAGCAAAGCCTTCAATGGCTCTATCAAGCTCACTAATTAATGGCCCTTTACGTTCAATAGTTTGATTATTTTGCTGAAGTTGAAGGTCATTAACCAATACCGCTAAACGACGAGGCGTGGCAAAAGACTCAACTCTTGAATAAGACAACTTAAGATTATCAAATTCAGTAGTTAAGTTGTATGTAAGCGCATTAGATAGATGTTGCAGGCTTTTCGGTGGAAGTTCTTCACATCCTAATTCTAATAAAAAGTCTTGTGTATTCATAAAAGTTTGAATGTATATTTTATTTAAATAATTTAAAATCTAAACTTTCAGACTAATAAATCGATCATCACTCTATCTGATAAGCGCAATATAAATCTCTTATAAGTATCAAAAATAAAGATTAATTGTACGTTAAAAGACTGAAAAGATTATGCTTTCCTTATTATCCTGAATACTAATAAGCAAATACATTTACAGCTCTTTATAAATTATAAATATAGCTAAACGATATAACTACAGTACTTCTATTTAATCTTATCTAAAATAATCAGATCAAAAAATTCACTTCATTAATCAAACTTTTATATGCTATATATAAATTTATCCTGACATAAAATTAACATTATTTTAATTATTTTTAAACTTGTCTTAATTTTGTTAAATTTTAAATAGCTAAATAAATCTGGAATAAAGCTTAGAAAAATAGATCAAATCTGGTTTATCTAAGCGAATTCCCACTACTGCCATATTATTTTGCATCAATATTTTAACCAATACTGCTAAATCATTCGTATATAAATGTTATCCCCTAATTTAGGGGATAACAGGTACATATTGTTCTGTCTATTGTCACAACCTAAAGTACTAATTTCTTGTACTAATGTATCGATATCATTCATATGCACTCTTGAGATGCATAAAATGTCTTAGTCTTAGTTTTAGTTTTAGTTTTAAATTAATTAATTTTTCCATCCTTGTGTACAATCTAAAAAATACCAAACGCGCATCATACCAGTATCACCACTTAACATAAGTTCCAATGGGGTTTTGTGTTTAAATTTTTTAACCGGGCGCTTTAACCAAATTGTTCCATATTCTTTATTAATTGGAAAAGTTGTACCCAAAGACTCGTTAATACCTAAAATTATTTCAGTACGTTTTATCAACCTCTCATCAAAATCAAACGATTTATATAAATTCCTATACAAACGCAAATGTCTGGACTTAATAACCCCATGCAAATCTAATAGCTTCAGTTGCTCAATATCTTCTAAATGCCAATTCTCTAAGATTTTAAACAAATACAAAATAAGATTTGATTGAGCCTTAGAATCTAACTTTAAAATATCCATTAATTAACCTTAAAGTAAAACAAGACTTGTGCATCAAATATACTACTATCAGGAACATATGATAACGGAGAAGCTTTATAAACAGCACGCTCAATTGAATCTTTAAATGATTGTACCTTGATACTACTATCAATATTACAAGATTTAAGGTTAGCACTCTTTAACTTGGTCATCTAAATCTTGCAAAATCTGCACATCACAACTCCAACTATCTTTAGCGTCTTGATAATG
The DNA here is from genome assembly GCF_014706615.1 of Candidatus Vesicomyosocius sp. SY067_SCS001. Classification (NCBI taxonomy): domain Bacteria; kingdom Pseudomonadati; phylum Pseudomonadota; class Gammaproteobacteria; family Pseudothioglobaceae (SeqCode); genus Candidatus Vesicomyidisocius; species Candidatus Vesicomyidisocius sp. SY067_SCS001. The sequence continues at coordinate 706,416 of NZ_CP054877.1, forward strand.
CCATTTTTCTTTTATTCTTAACGCGATTTGATTATTGATATAGTTTAACTTTAGCTCATTTAAAATATATTCTTGAGCAATAAGTCTATCTTGATCTTCTTCAGCCTGAACTTCTTTTTTTAAAAAAGAGTTTAATTTGTTCTTTTTTTAATTTTTAGCTTCAAGAGCTTATTTTCCAACTTGTTTTCTCTCAATTTCAGCAATAATTTTAGCTTTCTTTTCTTGTTTAATCTTAGTCTTTAGTTGTTTCAAATGTTGCTGTTCCTTGTAACGCTTATTCTCAACTTTTTTCTATACACTGTAGTTCTTCAAGGCGCTTTTCTCGCTTTTGCTTAATATTAATTAACCGTTGTTTTTCTTTTTTAATTTCAGTTAAATCAATTATCATTGCTTTTGGTATTTAGCCTAACTTAACAGTCTGTTTTGGAATTTTCCAGCATTGAACATTTGAGTATAACAAACCAACAACCAACCCAACATGAAGAACAATTACCACCCAAAAAACAATAGGATATTGTCTAATAATTTTAGGTAATTTAACTTCTTTAAAGAAATTAAATTTCATTATCTAAAATCTAGAGATTCAATCACAATACCAACTTTATCAACCCCATTTTTTGTAAAATAGACATTAAAGATACAACAGTACCGTAATCCACTGGTCTATCGCCATGAACAAACACCTTTATTTTCGGATAAATCTCAAGCCTAACATTAACATAACCAACAATAACACTTAATGGTAGTTTTTCACCTATAACAACATCATAATCTACATCATTAAGTGAATTAATAAAATATTTACCTTGTTTATCAATGGTAATAATCGTAGGTTATTGCGTAAAATACACGATTTTTGCCTCAGCAAAAGGTGAGTCAACTTCAATACCTTATTCAATAATAGACGTAGTCATCATAAAAATTACTAATAACACTACCATCACATCAATATATGCTACAGTATTAATTTGTGCATCTATAGCAAGTCTGTAACGTTTTAGTAAAAAATCATTGTCTATTTTTAACTTATTTTTTGTCTTGGGAACAAAATAAATAATTGTTCAATAAAAGCTGAATATTTATTATTAATTAGACCTACTTGAGTAAATTAAACAATTATAGGTAATAGTAGCAGGAATAGCGAAAAATAAACCAAATACCGTTGCAATAAGTGCTTCAGCAATTCTATAAGCAACAATGGTGATGGTTGCCTACTTTACTGATGCCAAGCCAATAAAAGAATGCATAATCCCAAAACTATACCAAATAAACCAATATATGGGCTAGATGAGGAAATTCATAGCTAAAACACTTAAGACGTCATCTAGATAATCAACTTCATTATTAGCTATAATATTCATGCATACGATAAGCACTCTCAGCATTTATTACTAATTCTTGGTTAGTATAATTAAGCTCCTAATAACCTGCGTTAAAAATACACTCTATTGAACTTTGATTAGTATCTTTTTAGAAAGTTTGGTATGCTAATTTTTTCTAAATTAACATTAGTTGAAAACTTTTAATAAAAAATTTAATACCCTTGCTAGTATCAATCAAGATTTTCTTTTTTGATAAAATAAGCGTCCATGAATAAATACTCATAAATACCAAAATAAACATCACTACTTGCACAACAAAATCCGCACTAAGAATTAAGCTAAAAATTGATAAACTATCATCCATTGATTTTCTCCAAAATTACACTAGTAATATCACAAATATTTAGGACTAATTACATTCAAATAAGGCATAGTTATTTGCGTTCTAAATAATACCTTATTTTGCTCTAAACCCATTATTTTTGCAAAAAATCAAAGATTAACACATTATGATTTTTTTTCAAAATAAACGATTAATAAATCATTAAATTTGACTAGAAATCAACACTCAGAACATAAATAATTTGACAGTAAAAATAATAGCTTGATGCTATATTAATCGATCTTACTCAAAACCTAACTATCATGAAAATTTTCTACGTCCTCTTTAAATAAATCTAAAAGAATAATAAAAATACAACAGCATTAACAATATTCTCATATATAAACAAGAATATTTAACTTACTTATTAATTAAATAAATCATTCACCTTTAAACCCGTTAGTTAGTTAAGCCTAAATGTGCATAAGCTGCATCTGTAGTACTACGACCACGTGGTGTACGAATAATAAAACCCTGTTGAATCAAATATGGTTCTACCATATCTTCTAAAGTTCCACGTTCTTCACCAATAGAAGTTGCTAGTGTATTCAAACCAACAGGGCCACCAGAAAATTTATTCATAATAATAGATAGATAATCACGGTCTAATTGTTCAAGTCCAGCTTCATCTACCTTAAGTATTACTAACGCTTCTTTAGCAATATCTTGATGAATCATACTATTGGCTTTTACATCGGCAAAATCACGAACACGACGTAATAACCGATTAGCAATTCTAGGTGTTCCTCGAGAACGCTTAGCGATCTCTAATGCGCCTTTTGATTCAATTTGAATCTCTAAAATATCCGCCGAACGTTCAACAATCATTCTTAAATCTTCAACATTGTAAAACTGTAAGCGTTGAATAATACCAAAACGATCTCTAAGAGGTGAGGTTAGCATACCAGCACGAGCAGTAGCGCCAATTAACGTAAAAGGTGGTAATTCAAGTTGTACAGAATGCGAAACCGAGCCTTCACCAACCATAATATCTAATTTAAAATCTTCTAAAGCTGGATAAAGGATTTCTTCAACTACAGAGTTAAGGCGATGAATTTCATCAATAAATAAAACATCATAAGGATTAAGTTTTGTCAAAATTGCTGCTAAATCTCCTGAACGCTCTAATGCTGGACCAGAGGTTTTCTTAATACCTGTAGACATTTGATTGGCAATTACATTTGCCAATGTAGTTTTACCTAAACCAGGAGGACCATAAATTAAACAGTGATCTAATGTATCCTTACGTTTTTTTGCTGCTTTAATAAACAGCATCATTTGCGACTTAACATCATTTTGCCCAATATAATTATCTAAAGAATTTGGACGTATAGAAGTTATTACCAAATCTTTATTATCCTGGGCTTTTTCATCTATTAAAAATCTTCCTCTATCATGCTAAATTACTTAATTATTTATGCTATTTTAACCGATTAAAACTCATTAATTAGTAGTTTGATTTTAATAGGTTCGATCGTATTATTAAAACGAATCACCTTTGGATATTGAATAATATCAATCAAATTGATAACAACTAATTTTAGTTAGCCAATAACAAGTACTATTTATCTCATTTTTAAACAATATCTTTACTAAAATATCAATAGACAAGTACCATACTATTTTACTCCCCATTCATTGATTAAAAGTTATCCTAATTAGCTCAACATTAATCAATATTTTTCTGACTAGACTCAATCTAAGTAAAAACCAAAGGCTATGCTTTAATGTAGATTTATAATCATGGTAGTGAAAATTCACTTCAGAATCTAATATTTATGTATCATTATTAACGCTCACACTCAATCTATCATAAATTTTCCAAATACTTGGTAAAGTTTGTTGAAATGCTAACTTTATAGATTGGACCTTAGGTACTGATAAACTTGATAAAAACAAGGTATAATTATTATTATATCGTTTCATATAAGCAATCCTATTGTAGCGTGAAACTTGTCATTTGGGTATAATTAAGCATTTATTTGAGTTAGTTTTGCTGAATTTATGTCGCAAATTGCAATTTTAAGTATCAACCATCAACTTGCACCTGTTGAAGTGCGAGAAAAAGTCGCTTTTACACCAGATAAATTAACTCAAGCATTGAGTGATCTTCATGGTATTTATGGTATTTATGCTTGCATTATTTTGTCTACCTGTAATCGTGTAGAGATTTATGTTAATTCTGACAATGAAAACCCTAAAGAAGTATTAAGTAACTATCTTGCCAAAATACACGATATCACACGTGACAGAATTAACCCTTATTTAAATTATTTTGAGGACAATGAAGCGCTTACGCATGTTTGCAATGTTGCTACAGGTCTTGATTCATTGGTACTAGGAGAGCCTCAGATTCTAGGCCAATTAAAAGATGCATACCATATAGCAAAAGAAGCTAAAACCTTAAATAAATTATTAGAAAAACTATTCCAACACGCATTTTCAACGGCTAAAAAAGTACGTACTGATACTCAAATTGGTGTTTCACCTGTTTCAATTGCTTATTGTTCGGTTAAACTTAGTGAAAAGATCTTTGAACGTTTATCTGAACAAACTGTTTTACTTATCGGCGCAGGAGAAATGATTGAATTATGTGCACAATACCTAAACAAAAAAAAGGTGAGTAACATGATTATTGCTAATAGAACCATTGAAAATGCACAAAAAATTGCTAACTTATATCAGGCACAAGCTATTAGCTTAAAACAATTTTCATCTATTATACACAAAGCAGATATTATTATTTCTTCAACAGCAGCTTCAGTACCTATTATTGGCAAAGGACTGATTGAAAGTGCCTTAAAAAAACGCAAGCATAAACCAATATTTATGCTTGATATTGCCATACCTCGTGATATTGAACCTGAAGTAGGACAATTAGATGATATTTATTTATACACTATTGATGATTTAGAACAAGTGATTAATGATAACATTGGCAATAGAGAAAAAGAAAAAAACCTAGCACAGGAAATTATAATCAAACAAAACCAAGTGTTTAATCAATGGTTGAAAGTTTTACCTAATGAACAATTAGTACGATCTTATCGTTCTAATGCTAACTTAATTAAAGATAAACTCTTAGAAAAAGCCATAAAACAGATTAAACATAGTGGAAATTATGAGAATATTATTCGTAAATTTGCTGATCAACTAACTAACAAACTATTACACTTGCCTTCTAAAAATATAAAACAAACCTCTGCTAATAATCTATCTCAGTGCGAAGGTTGTATACCCAATATTAAAAAATAATGAATTCATCTATCCTGGCTAAATTAGAGCAATTATCAATGCGTCTTGAAGAAATAAGTATTATGCTATCTGATCCAGAGATAGTTAGTAATGTTAAAAAGTTCACAAAACTATCCATTGAATACGCTCAATTAACCCCAGTCAACCAACAATTTCAAACCTATTTATCACATCAAAAAAACCTAGAAGATGCACAATTAATGCTATTTGAAGACGACATGGAAATCAAAACTATGGCTAAAGAAGAAATACTTAATACTAAAAAAATTTTAAGTCAACTTGATCTAAAACTTAAGAAATCTATCTTACCAAAAAACCCTAACGATTCTCGAAATATTATTATTGAAATTAGAGCAGGTACAGGCGGCGATGAAGCCAGTATTTTTTCAGGTGATTTGTTTAAAATATACTGTCGATACAGCGAAAAGCAAAAATGGACAATAGAAATTATTAGCTCTAGTATTGGTGAACACGGCGGTTTTAAAGAAATTATTGCTCGTATTAGCGGAATAAATGTTTACTCAAAATTAAAATTTGAATCTGGTGCACATCGTGTACAACGCGTACCAACAACTGAAAACCAAGGTCGAATACATACTTCTGCTTGTACCGTTGCCATCATGCCTGAAGTTAAAAATATTGAAGAAATCAATATTAATATAAATGATGTTCGTATCGATACTTTCAGAGCCAGTGGTGCAGGCGGTCAACATGTTAATAAAACTGATTCTGCTGTACGTGTAACACATCTTCCAACTGGAACTGTAGTTGAATGCCAAGATGGTCGTTCACAACATAAAAATAAAGCCCAAGCAATGTCAGTATTAGCATCACGCATTCTTGATGCACAACAACAAGAACAACAAGAACAACAATCATCAACTCGTAAAGAGTTAATAGGTAGCGGCGATCGATCACAACGTATCCGTACCTATAATTACCCGCAAGGACGCATTACCGACCATCGCATTAATCTAACCTTATACAAACTAACAGAAATTATGGAAGGTGATTTAAATGCAATAATTAAGCCCTTAATTATCGAACAACAAACTAATCAACTAATTGAATTAAATAATCCTTAAAAAATACTATACCAATCAAATATAGAAAAACCATACTTATAGTAAATAGCTACCACTATGATTATTTAGATAAAATAAGAAAATATAATCAATTGTTAATATTTAGATCTTTAGATAGATTTTATACGGTTCTTAACCTATTACTACCTCTTAAAAGAGCTCAATCAAAATATTAAAATAACCAAAACTTTTTAAACAAAAATATTATTATTGGTAATGGCAGATTAAGATACAAATAGGGGTAGATACAAACACATATACACAACAGTAATCTAAGTTAGTAAACAATAAATATAATTTTACTTAAAAGTTCTTTCCACCTAAAAAAGAATTAACACAAACATTCTATTATTCATAACTATACTTCCTTTAATCTTACTGGACAAGAAGGCTAAATAATGTTTTTATTAAAATTATTCCCACAATATAAGTGAATATAATACTTTGACAAATCTATAAGATATTATTCACATTTTTTTAAAAGATGTGTCTTATTCTTCCTCTTTCTAAATATAAATAACTCCTTGAGTATTTATTTAAAGCAAAAAAATAATAATTATAATAAAATTCTAGATACTTCCTAAATTTTTTAGAAGAAATAATGGTCGTTTTATAAACTTCATAAGTTATATTAATCTCTTTAAATTAATTTTTTATATGCAAGTTGTGATAATAAGAATAACCCACCTAGAGTAATTACAATCGCTGGTCCTGTTGCTACATCATAAAACATTGAAACACTAATACCAATAGTAACTGCAACCATAGAAATAATAACTGACTGAAATACCATGCCGCTAGGTGTATTAGAAAATGCTCTAGCAACGGCTGGTGGAATAATCAATAAAGAGGTAATTAAAAGCACACCTACAATTTGTACTGAAACAGACACAGCTAACGCAATCATTAACATAAATAACAACTGATAAAAATCTCTATTAAGACCTTGTGCAACTGCTAATTCTTCATTTAAAGTTAGTAATAATAAACGCTGCCAAAAAATAATGAGTAGTAATCCAAGTACTGTCAAAATTACATACACCCAAATAATATCAGAGTTAGTGATAGATAAAATATCACCAAATAAGAGTGAAAAATAGTCCGTATTAGTTTCGCCAATAAAACCTAAAACGACAATACCTAACGATAAAAAAATATGTGAAAAAATACCTAAAATAGTATCGTTAGATAAAAAATTTTTTCGTTGCAAGATAACAATAAATATTGCAAATATTATACCTACCATTACCAAGCCAAAATGCATTCCTAAGCCACTAACAAAACCTAAAGATGTACCCAAAAGTGCTGAATGTGAAATAGATTCTGAGAAATAACTCATACGTTTCCAAATAACAAAACAACCCAATGAACCTGAAATAATTGAAATGCCAATGGCTGCTAAAATAGCCCTAAAAATAAAATCTTCCAAATGGATTAGTGACAACCCTTACAAAAACCGTATAAATACAAGCAATGATCGGTCAGTTGGTAACCATATTTATTAGCAATATCATGCTGATGTTGCTCAATTACCTCATCAGAGAATTCATCAATTTTACCACACTTAACGCATACTAGATGATCGTGATGTTCTACATTTGATAGCTCAAACACACTTTGACCATTATCAAAGTTAAGTTTATTTACCATGCCTGCCTCTTCAAACTGAGTAAGTACTCTATAAATCGTAGCTACACCCACTTCTGCACCTTGCATCATCAAAGTACGATAAATATCCTCGGCGCTCATATGATGATTATCACTAGTTTCTAAAATTTCCAAAATTTTTAATCTTGGTAGTGTAACTTTAAGCCCCGCACTTTTTAAATCCTGAGCATCCATATCTAATATCCTTAATGTAAAATTAGTTAATAATTTTCAACTATTTTAAATTAAAAAACCAGTAAATGAACAAATTAACTTTGATTGTATTCTTAATTCTATTTCTATCTGCATGTTTACCTAAAATACCAGGCATATCATTACCAATATTATATAAAAATGACATCCATCAAGGATCAATACTGGAAAGATTTAAAGTTAATCAATTAAAATTAGGAATGTCAAAAGATGAAGTACAAAATCTAATTGGTTCACCAAGCATTATTGATACTTTTCATAACAATCAGTGGGATTATATTAATCACTCTACTTTACATAAAAAAAACAATATTCATTATCGCCTGATATTGAAGTTTAATAATAACAATTTGATACATATCAATACCAGTGGTATTAGCTCATTATCACAGTTAACTGACAAAGAAAGAAAAATAGAAAACAAACGTATTAGAGATAAACAAACATCAGAAAAAGCTAAAGTAGTAGTAAAAATTACTAAAGAAAAAGCTTTGTCTAAAACTAAAATATTAAAGAGTAATTCAACCACCATATTCATAAATTAACAAATTAAATAGAAAATATTGTCAACAAATAAATAAGTTGTTAATATAAAAATACCTTGGTATAAATTCTAATAATTAACTACCTGTAAAATCCAATTAAATTTTTAGATATTAACTTATCACTAATAGCCAATGCAATACCATTAATACTTACTTCAGTTAATTGTTCTAATAGAGTCTTTTCTTTTTCAAATAAAACTCTTGAATCAATACCAATAATATGTTTAGCAACATAATTCGTATCTGCAATACCATCTATTAACCCTAATTTATTAGCATCTTGACCTAGCCAAATCAAACCTGTAAACAAATCTTTATGTTTTGATAGCTTGTCACCTCTACCTGCTTTAACAGCATTAATAAAATTTTGATGCAATTTATCTAATACATGAGTTTGAATGTGCTCTAATATTTTTTCATTTTCTGGAGAAAAAGGGTCTAACAAGCCCTTATATTTTCCTGCGGTATAGAGCCGTCTTTTAATACCTAATTTTTTAATGGCATCAACTGCGCCAAAACTAGACATAATAACACCAATACTACCAATAATTGAAGATTCATCGGCATATATTTCATCAGCAGCTGAAGCGATATAATAACAACCTGAAGCACAAACATCTTCAACCACCACATAAAATTTTTTATCAAATTGTTTTTTTAAACGAATAATAGCCTTATAAATCCTACTGGATTGTACAGGCGAACCACCTGGTGAATTAATTCTTAAGATAATAGCTTTTGCATTTTCTGACTTAAATGCACTACGTAATAACTCAATAGTCTCATCAGCATCAATTGAACCTGAACTTTGAATGGTGCCACTTAGCACTACTTCAGCAATAAAAGGAGATTCTTTTTTAAGTGCTATCTTTAATACGCCATTTTCGCTCACACCAATATAAGATATAAAAATAAAATAACTAACAAATAATATACTAAATATAATACGCCAACGATATTTGGATTTATTTTGACGTACAAATTCTTGTGCAATATCGGCTAGTTGTTCATCAGCGGTACGTTTCATATATAATCTTCATTTATGTTAAAAGTAGATAATCTTAGTTGCCAAAAAGGCTACAACCTTTTATTCAGCAATCTTTCTTTTAAAGTTAACTCAGGTGATATTTTACGCATTACTGGAACTAATGGTAGTGGTAAAACTTCACTTCTTAAAATTCTAGCCGGGCTTGATGTCCAAGAACAAGGTAATGTTTTTTTAGACAATCATAAACTCAAGTCAGAAGCCTACCAAAAAGAAATTTTTTATTTAGGCCACTTGTCAGCACTCAGTCAAGAATTAAGCACTCTTGAGAATCTTGAATTTTTGACAGAGCTTAATAAATCTACCAAACAAATACAATTAACTAAAGCATTAAAAAGTATCGGTTTAAAAGGTTATGAAAATGAATACTGTGACAAGCTTTCAGCAGGGCAGAAACGACGTGTTATCCTAGCAGGCTTATTCATTTCTAATGCGAAAATTTGGCTATTAGATGAACCTTTTACTGCACTTGATACTGAGGGGGTAACAATCATTGAAAGTAGAATTACAAAACACTGTAAGCAAGGTGGATTATGCTTATTTACTACACATCAAAATTCAAACCTCCTTAATCAAAAAGTGTTAGAACTATGAATATTTACCTACAAGCATTAAAACGTGACTTACGTATTGCTGTTCGCAACCCTTCTAGTATACTAAACCCTTTGTTATTTTTTATAATATCAGTATCATTATTTCCCTTAGCTATTAGCTCTGAGGCTGCTATACTCTCCACAATTGGATCAGGCATTATCTGGGTTACTTCAATGCTCTCCATGTTACTTTCACTTAATGCTTTATTTCATCATGATTTTGAAAATGGTGTTTTAGAACAAATAGTGATTTCTCACCATTCACTACCTTTACTTATTCTATCAAAAATTACCGCTCATTGGATTTTGACTGGTATTCCTATTATTCTATTATCTCCTTTATTTGGATTATTTTTATTTCTTGATAACAATGGTGTTTATGTATTAATGATAACGCTATTATTAGCCACTCCAAGTTTAAGTCTTATTGGAGCTATTGGGGCTTCACTTATTGTTGGTATAAAAAATTCTGGCATGTTATTATCTTTGCTGATACTACCTTTGTATATTCCTATTCTTATTTTTGCTTCAAGTGCTGTCTCTCAAGCACAATTTGGTTTAGTAATTACAGGTCAATTGTATTTTTTAGCTACCATTCTCATATTAAGTTTAATGAGTGCACCATTTATTAGTGGTATTGCTTTAAAGATAAGCCTAGAATAATCAGTTATTTGTGCTATAATTTTAACTATCACGCTGATTTGTCCCGATTGCTAGCGTTGCTACCAAAATAGGAAGCTAAAACAAGCTAAAGTAGGTGTTCTCCTTTATTTGGAAACCCGCTTTAAGGGTTTTTTTGTTTTTATAAAGGAGAAAAAAATGATATTCACTTCTGAATCTGTATCCGCTGGACACCCTGATAAGATTTGTGATCAAATTTCTGATGCTATCTTAGATGCAGCATTAACACAAGATAAAAACTCACGTGTTGCTGTTGAAACATTAGTTAAGGGTAATCATGTCGTACTAGCTGGAGAAATTACCACAGGCGCCAATATTGATTATGAAAAAATTGTGCGTAATACTATTATTGATATTGGTTATGACAAACAAGAGTATGGTTTTAACGGCAACACTTGTAATATTACCAATTTACTAGGCGAACAATCTCAAGACATTGCTATAGGTGTTAACGAATCATCTAATCACGAACAAGGGGCAGGAGACCAAGGTTTAATGTTTGGTTATGCTTGTAATACAACTGATACATTGATGCCAGCCCCTATTCTATATGCGCATCTTTTGGTTGCGCGTCAAGCGAAACTAATGAAAGATGGTGTATTACCTTGGTTACGCCCAGATGCAAAATCTCAAGTATCCATGATATATAACGGTCATAAAATCGTAGGTATTGATGCCGTCGTTTTATCAACCCAACATGATAATGATATTTCGCTTACAGATTTACGAAAAGTTATCTTAGAAAAAGTAATAAAACCCGTACTACCTAGTAAATGGCTAAGTAATAAAACTCAATATCACATCAACTCAACAGGTCATTTTGTCATTGGTGGTCCGGTAGGTGATGCAGGCTTAACAGGTCGTAAAATTATTGTCGATACTTATGGGGGTATGGCCAGACATGGTGGTGGTGCATTTTCTGGTAAAGACCCATCAAAAGTTGACCGTTCTACAGCATATGCAACACGTTATATAGCTAAAAATATTGTTGCTGCTGGTTTGGCTGATAGATGTGAAATTCAAGTCTCTTATGCTATTGGTGTAGCAGAACCTATCTCAATTAATGTAGAAACCTTTGGTACAGGAAAAATCAGTAATCAAGCAATTGAACATTTAATACATAAACACTTTGATTTACGTCCTAAAGGCTTAATTGAAATGCTTGATCTTAAACGCCCTATCTATCAACAAACCGCTAGTTATGGCCACTTTGGACGTACAGAAAATGACATTAGTTGGGAAAAAACTGATCGCGCTCACTTACTAAGATAAAAATATTATTGGTATAATAATCAAAGTGAATAACTCAACCTTAAATAATAAAGATTACAAAATCGCTGATATAAAACTAGCTGATTATGGTCGTAAAGAAATAGAGCTTGCAGAAGCGGAAATGCCAACACTTATGGCACTTAGAGAAAAATATAAAAATAAACAACCTTTAAAAAATGCTAAAATTATTGGCTGTGTTCACATGACTATTCAAACCGCTGTTTTAATTGAAACACTAATCGATTTAGGTTCTCAAGTACGTTGGTCAAGTTGCAATATTTTCTCCACTCAAGACCACGCTGCTAGTGCTATGGTAGTAGCTGATATCCCAACCTTTGCCTGGAAAGGCGAAACTGAAGAGGAATTTTTATGGTGTATTGAACAAACTATTTTAAAAAATGGTAAACCTTGGGCGGCCAATATGGTGATTGATGATGGTGGAGATTTAACCCAAATATTACACGAAAAATATCCAGAAATGTTAGCTAACATTCACGGTATTTCTGAAGAAACCACAACAGGTGTCCATCGCTTATTAGAAATGATGAAAAAAGGCTTACTTAAGGTCCCTGCTATTAATGTAAACGACTCAGTGACTAAGTCAAAAAATGACAATAAATACGGTTGTCGTCACTCTCTAAATGATGCTATTAAACGTAGTACTGATATGCTCATGTCAGGCAAAAAAGTACTAATAATTGGATATGGCGATGTTGGTAAGGGATCTGCACAAAGCCTACGTCAAGAAAACATGATTGTTAAAATCAGTGAAATTGACCCAATTTGTGCAATGCAAGCTTGCATGGATGGTTTTGAAATTATTTCTCCTTATATCAACGGCATCAATACAGGTTTAATTAACGACATTAATAAAGATCTGCTAAATACAACTGATTTAATCGTAACCGCTACAGGTAATATTAATGTTTGTGACAATGCCATGCTACAAACCCTTAAATCAGGAGCAGTAGTTTGCAATATTGGACATTTTGATAATGAAATTGACACTCAATATATGCGTGATAATTGGCGTTGGGATGAGATCAAACCTCAAGTTCATCGTATTTTTAGAACAGACAATAAAAATGACTATTTAATTTTACTGTCCGAAGGTCGTTTAGTAAATTTAGGCAATGCAACAGGACATCCAAGCCGTATCATGGATGGCTCATTTGCCAATCAAGTCTTGGCACAAATTTACTTGTTTAATGCAAAATTTGCCGATAATGGAGGTAATATTTATGTTAAAGTTCTTCCTAAAAAACTAGATGAAGAGGTAGCTGCAGGTATGGTGAGCGGTTTTAATGGCGTACTTACGATACTGACAGCTACTCAAGCTCATTACATTAATGTCCCAAAAAATGGTCCGTTCAAGCCTGAGAGTTATAAGTATTAAGCTATATTAAGTATTTCACAAAAAATACTCTGGTGCAGGACTTTTATAATAATTTTACGGTAAAATTTTTTATTATTTTTATTAAATTAATATGTCAATTCAAAATTTGGATACTTGTGTTTCATTCCAAAATTTAATCTTAAAACTACAAACTTTTTGGAACTCAAAAGGATGTGCTCTATTGCAACCTTTTGATATGGAAATGGGGGCTGGAACCTTTCACCCTGCTACATTTCTAAGAGCTATTGGTCCTGAACCTTGGAAAGCAGCTTATGTACAACCATCCCGTCGCCCTACCGATGGCCGCTATGGAAAAAATCCAAATCGATTACAACATTATTATCAATTTCAAGTGTTACTCAAACCATCACCAATAAATATTCAAGATTTATATTTAGAATCTTTAGCTAAAATTAATATTGATTTAACTAAGCATGATATACGCTTTGTAGAAGATAATTGGGAATCACCAACTTTAGGAGCTTGGGGTTTGGGTTGGGAAGTTTGGTTAAACGGTATGGAAATTTCTCAATTTACCTACTTTCAACAAGTTGGCGGCTTAACTTGTAAACCTATATCAGGGGAACTTACTTACGGATTAGAACGTTTATCTATGTACTTACAAGGTGTTGATAGTGTATTTGATTTAATTTGGGTTGAAGGAATTAGTTATTCTGATGTGTTTCATCAAAATGAAATTGAACAATCGCAATATAACTTTGAGATTGCTAATACCGAAGTATTATTCAGGCAATTCGATGAAGCAGAAACTATGCATGAAAAACTAATTGAAAGATTATTGCCCTACCCTGCTCATGAGCAAGTCATTAAAGCTTCACATTTATTTAATTTACTTGATGCGCGTCATGCTATTAGCGTAACAGATCGCGCACGGTTTATTCGTAAAGTACGTGCTATGAGTAAAAAGGTGGCACAAACTTATTACGACTCACGTAAAGCTTTAAACTTTCCAATGCTTAAACAACTCACGAAAGTCAAGCCAAGTAAGAAATAATATGAATATATTTGCCAAAATTTATTTAAGGATTCTTAACTTGGTTGAAAGCAAATATATCATTTACTACTTATCAGTAGTTAGTTTTTTAGAGTCTAGTATTTTACCTTACCCACCACCTGATATAATACTAGCGCCAATGACACTCAAACACCCTGAAAAAGCTTACTATTTTGCTTTTATTTGTACTATTTTTTCAGTATTAGGCGGCTTAATCGGGTACTTTATAGGTGAGATATTATTACAATTTTTGCTAAATTTTGAACTTATCAAACCAGAATCAGTCACATATATAAAGACATCTTTTAATACTTATGGTATTTGGGCAGTTGGTATTGTAGCATTTAGCCCTATTCCTTATAAATTGGCTACCATTACTGCTGGTATTATGTCCATGGCATTATTGCCATTTATTATTATTTCAATCATTACACGTGCAACTAGATATTATCTAGTTGTTTCACTAATCAAAGCTTATGGTCAACAATATGATCAGTGGCTAAAAAAATATATCAATCATTTAGGCTATATTTTAATTATAGTTATTGCACTAGGTGCTTGGTATGCCAGTTAAACTTTTAACTCTTGGGCTAAGCTTGTTATTAATAACAAGTTGTTTTTATCCTCAACAAGAAGTTATAATTATTGAGAAATCTACCAATCTACAAAACATTAAAAAGATAAACAAAAAAATCAATATATGGTCTATGCCAGTTGAAAGTAATATAAGCAAGACCTTCTCAATAAAAAATAAACATTTAGGATTAACTTTCAATACCAATACTGGAAAAAATGTACGTACTATTCGTAATGGTGAGGTAGTCTATGCTGGTGATAAAATAAAAAATCACGGGAAAATGATTATTATTCGTCACCCTTTTGGATTTTACAGCTCATATACACAAAATAAGACTTTAATGGTGAAAAATGGAGATTCTGTTACCAAAGGACAAATAATTGCCATTACTGGTAATGTTCCATTCTACTTTGAAATGAAAAAGTTTCAACAAACAATTAACCCACTCAAGTATCTAAAATAATAAACTAAAAATTAATTAAAATAAAATCAATGAATGATTTTTTAAAAAACATAATATCTTATCAGACTATTGCTCAAATTATTCAAAATACAGTACTGAAATTTATTACCCAACACAAATACTACAACTTCTCACTAAAGGATGCATAAGATGCAAAATAACCATTGTATAAATAAATTATACATTCGTACTTTTGGGTGTCAAATGAATGAATATGATTCTAATAAAATGGTTGATATACTTAAACATTCCCATGACCTAACACTAACTGATGATGCAACTAGTGCTGACGTATTATTACTTAACACTTGTTCAATTCGTGAAAAAGCCCAAAATAAATTATTCCATCAGCTTGGTCGTTGGAGTAAGTTAAAAGACAAAAATCCTAATTTAATTATTGGAGTAGGCGGTTGTGTCGCTTCACAAGAAGGTAAGTTAATCCTTAAACGTGCACCTTATGTGGATATTATTTTTGGTCCACAAACCTTGCATAGATTGCCAAAGATGCTTAATGATACACTCAATAATAAGAAAACTAGTATTGATATTTCATTTCCAGAAAT
Organism: Candidatus Vesicomyosocius sp. SY067_SCS001; assembly: GCF_014706615.1. NCBI lineage: Bacteria > Pseudomonadati > Pseudomonadota > Gammaproteobacteria > Pseudothioglobaceae (SeqCode) > Candidatus Vesicomyidisocius > Candidatus Vesicomyidisocius sp. SY067_SCS001. The sequence continues at coordinate 722,470 of NZ_CP054877.1, forward strand.
TGAAAAGTTTGATCATCTACCAAAACCAAAAACCAATTCTGTTACCGCTTTTGTCTCAATTATAGAAGGTTGTAGTAAATATTGTACATTTTGTATTGTACCTTACACACGCGGTGAAGAAATATCACGTCCATTTAATGATGTCATAAATGAAGTTAAAATTTTAGCCAGTCAAGGTGTTAGAGAGGTTAACTTGCTTGGACAAAATGTCAATGCATATCAAGGTTCTATGAATGATGGAGAGATTTCTGATCTGGCGCTGTTAATCAATATTATAGCACAAATTAGCGGCATTAAACGTATTCGATACACTACCTCACACCCAACTCAATTTAGTGATAGTTTAATAGAAGCTTACGCTGAAGTACCAGAATTAGTTTCACATTTGCACTTACCTGTTCAAAGCGGCTCTGATAAAATTCTTAGATTAATGAAGCGCGGATATATGTCTATTGAATACAAATCTAAAATTAAAAAATTACGTAAAATTCGCCCAGATATATCTATATCAAGTGATTTTATTATCGGTTTTCCAGGCGAAAATGAAAAAGATTTTCTTGATACCATAACACTGATTGATGAAATTGGCTTTGATAAATCATTTAGTTTTATCTATTCCCCCCGACCTGGCACACCAGCTGCAAGTTATCCTGATAATGTCGATATGCAGGTTAAAAAACAGCGTCTAGCACTGATACAAAAAACAATAAACAACAACACTGAACACATCTCTAAATTAATGATTGGTAGTATACAAAAAGTATTGGTAGAAAATATAACTAAAAGAGGAAATGAATTATTTGGACGTACAGAAAATATGCGTAACACGCATTTTAAAGGTGACAAATCTCTAATTGGTCAAATTGTCAATGTAAAAATCACCAAAGGTCGTGGTAATTCTTTAATGGGTGATTTGCTAACTTAAATTTAGATAGGTTTTTAAAGAAAAAAGACTTTCCAAGTATTCTCCTTATAACCATGATTATGTTGTAAAATTAATGTACTTTTACTAAGTAAATATAAAACAAAAGATTTTTTATATTGTTTTTGTGAATTAAGATGACAAATTATAGTTAATTTACCAATAAACCTTATATCTATCTATTATAAGAATCAATATGTTTTTAAAATGCATAATAACAACATTTTATGTACTAATATTTATATTTCAATAATTATTAATGATAAATTCAATATCATCTGCAATTTTAATCGGGTCATGCGGAGTAGGAAAGCCAGCAAATATTTGCCCATCTGGATTGAGTAGATAAATCCAAGCGGTATGATTAATTAAGTAGCCAGATTCTAGAATATCTTTTGATAAAAGCTTATCATTTTTAAATATTATTAACTTACCATTTTTTTCATAAACCACCCGTTCATAATATACACCAAATGGTCTAATAAGCTGATTAATTTGTACTTGATCACCAGACACGCCTAAAAAGTCCTTATCAAAATGAGTCACATAAGTTTTTAACACACTAGGTGTATCTCTAGCTGGATCAAAGGTAATAGCAACAAGGTTTGGTATAATACTTACACCTCTTTTAATCAAAGTAGACTTGAGTATTGACATATCCATTAATACAGTAGGACATACATCTGGACAGTGTGTATAAATAAAGGATAGTAACGTCCATTTTCCTTTAAAGTTATTATTATCAAATTTATTATTGTTATGGTCAACTAACGAAAAAGAAGACAATTTTTTATCAGGATTATGAAGGATATAAGAAACTTTAAGTTGTTTTTCTAAATCTTGATAACCTTTACTAGAGTTTACAAAATATAATGTAGAAATGACCAACACAACTACCACAATACCACTAAATAATTTATTATTCATAAGACTAATACATAATGATTACTCATTATATTTCCTTAATTATATAAGATTTTACTTTATTGGAGAACTACCAAGAAATGGTTTTAACTTTCAACTATAGGATTAAATAATAACTTTGAAATAAATTCTATATACTTACTATTTCCACGCTATTAATCAAATTAGCATATTCAAATATAACTATTTTTGAATATGCAACAACTACAATAATTATCTTTGATAAAACTCTTAAGTAAATATTAAACAGATTTACTCCTAACAAGAAATAAATCATCTTTTAGAGACTTTTGCATAAGTAAGCGATAATGGTGTAATTATTACTTTAATAAAAAAGTTAAAACTTTTAGTATATACCTCTGTACTATTTTATAGCTTAATATTAATTAAGCAAAATCTTTTTAATATATTTCTTACTCGTGCATTATACTATGGTGATTATCTATCGTTTTCTTTCCTGTTCTAACTTCAGCATGTACAATTTTTGTCAAACCATTGTCAAAGATCAACTCAATCATCACTATATCACCTTTATGTAACACTAACTTAGGACTAATCAACATAATGTGCCAACTCCCTGGTTTTAAATGTAGCTTACCTTTAGCTGGAATTATCATAAATTTCTGTTTAACCATTTTCATCATATCATCTTGTGCCACAGTTCTGTGCAATTCAATACTCTTATAGTCACTAGAATTTACAGAAAGTAATTTAATATCATTATTGGTATTATTATTAATTTGCATAAAAAGACCCAATACTGATGCATTAGTTGGTGCTAAACGTATCCATGGATCATTTATCATAATTTCAGATGTAATCTGGTTCATTTGATGATGTTCCATTGTAATGGATACATACAAGATTATTAAAATAATAAATGCTAATATAAGTTTCTTTACTTTATTAAACATAATTTTTACCTTTATTAAAAATTAAAGTTGTTACTGTTATTCTGCTCTCAAATTAGAAACAGAATAACAAAATATCTTCGTATTTATGCCTATTAAAAACGCAAAAAAGTAGCATGCTCCAATCTAGCTACTTATAGCATATCATATTACCATAAACTATACTATAATCATTAATATAAAGGAAATACAAAGGTTTTTAAAGGAAATACAAAGGTTTTATTATGATGTCAACAAAATAGACAAGACATGAATAATTAAAACTGTTACAACATTTTAACTGAATATTATTTTGAATGACTACTGTAAAAGAGCTACATATATGTTTATCTATAAAATCAAAATAATATTTTGCGTTAGCAATTATAATGTCCAATACCTTGATATTTAATAAATATTAACGACAGCCTAAGCCTAATTCAACAAAATTTTGATTGTGCTGTTTATTGTCCGAATTAATACACACTTGTTTATAGCTCTATATCAAATATATTGTAAAAACTTACCACTTTGTTACATAAATAATATACACTCTATTTTTATTAACATAAATCATCTATGCATATATGCATACTTTATTCTTCAATATTATTAAAAATCAAATATGATGTTAATTATGCAAAGCTTTCTATTTAATTAATATCCATCTACACATATACAAAAATAATGGTTTTAAATGATAAAATATACACAATGTAATTTCATCTTTCAAATTAACAACACAAGAAAATTAATCAGATATTTTTGACTAGAACTTAAACCCCATTATAAATAGTTTAGGTATTTATATTACCAATAATAAGGATATATAATATTATAGAAAATAAACAACGCATGATCACTCATGTATTATAATATTTAGTGAAATTATTTAAGAAATAATACTATTATGATACATTAAGTGGAAATAATTATTAATACTCACTCAAAATAATAACTTAACAAAATAATGGTTATTCATATTAATAATTAAAATTAGCAAAACTATATAAATAACATTAAAAACTATAAAGGTACTAAACTTATTTTTCAGTAACACGCACCATTAAAACAATATATTCTAAATGATTAGAATACGTTCTGTAATTGAGGCATAAATTAGATTTTTACCTAGCAATATGAATAAAAAATTGACTCTTAATTTGTGCCTTATTTATGATGAAGTGTATGAAATAATGAACTTAAATTCCTGGATAAAATATAATTGAGATCGTACCACTAATATTTATACTAGGAAAAATTTTAAATAAGACAAGAAGTACCACTATAGAATAAAATTCTATTTTATTATTTTAATGTATGAAAAATTTAAATAAAAATACTAAAGTTATAGTTGGCTTATCAGGCGGAGTTGATTCTTCAGTAACTACGCTATTATTACTTAAACAGGGCTACCAGGTAGAAGCATTGTTTATGAAAAATTGGGAAGAAGATGACAAAGGCAGATATTGTAGTGCTAAACAAGACTTATCTGACGCACAAAGTATTACCGATAAACTTAACATAAAATTACATACTATTAACTTTTCAGTAGATTATTGGGACGATGTATTTACACATTTTCTAAAAGAATACAAAAAAGGTCGAACACCTAATCCTGATATTTTATGCAATCAAAAGATTAAATTTGGAGTATTTTTAAAACATGCTATATCACTGGGTGCAGATAAAATTGCTACAGGCCATTATGCTCGTATTGCTAAAAAAAATGGAACTTATCAACTCAAAACAGGCTTGGACCACAACAAAGACCAAAGTTATTTTTTACATCTTTTAAGTCAATATCAACTCTCAAAAAGTCTATTCCCTTTGGGTGATACCAATAAAATTGATGTACGTAATATTGCTACAGAAAATGGCTTTGTCACCGCTAAAAAGAAAGATTCAACTGGCATTTGCTTTATTGGTAAACGTAAATTTTCTGAGTTCTTAGCAAACTATCTACCAAAACAACAAGGTAATATTGTAGACGAACAAGGGCAATTTATTAAGCACCATCAAGGTTTGGCTTTTTATACAATAGGTCAGCGCAAAGGCTTAAAAATTGGTGGAGGTTTTGGTAAATCAGGTAAACCCTGGTTTGTAGCAGATAAATGTATTGAACGTAATGAGCTAGTAGTTGTACAAGGTGATCATACACTGTTATATTATCAAACCTTAAATACTTCTAAGCCTTATTGGATTAACACACCCCCAACACTACCACTGACATGCAATGCCAAAATACGCTATCGTCAGCAATCACAATCTTGTATGATTAGCCAGAATAATAACAAGCAATTAAAAATTATTTTTAAGCAATCCCAACGTGCCATTACTCCAGGACAATCCATTGTTTTTTATGATGATGAAACTTGTCTTGGCGGCGCAATTATTGAGTACAGATAAAATGAATAAATTACACGAACAAACTCTGGCACTAGCTAGTATATTACAAACTACAACACTAATTGATCAACTTGCTTCAACTGGCACTTGTGATGCAAATAGCAATCAAGCTAGCTTAAAAAGTATAATTACCAGTAGTACCAAACTTGAAGAGGTTTTTAATCAGAAACAAGATTTATTAGTTGGTATCGATGCGTTAAAAGTTGTATTAGGTAATAAAACTAAATGCATACAACATATAATATTTTACGCATTGGCCTTGATTAACCTTGAAAAGAAATTGATGAAAAATCAAAAACTACTCAATCAAATTACTTTAGAAATTGACTTAATTAAAAATCAAGATTTTTTTGAGATTTCTCATATAAACTCAGTAGCACGTTTAGCTAAACTTTATAAATCAACCTTAGGTGGTTTAAATCCTAAAATTATGATCAACGGACAACAAATTTACTTATCTAATAAACATACTTCAAATCACATTAGAGCGTTATTATTAGCTGGTATTCGGGCAGTATCTTTATGGAAATCTCAAGGTGGTAAAACTTGGCATTTATTACTAAATAAGAAAAAGATACTTAATTTAATTAATACCTTAGAAGGATTAAATTAATAATACCGACACTCTATAGACTTTTATCGTTGAAGAGTCTATAATCACATCCATATTCAATATATTTTATTACTTTATTTAACATAATGGCTAATTCAGCAAGTTCTAGAAAACGCGCAAGACAAGCGGTTAAACGCAATAAACACAATTCACAAATTCGCGCTAAAGTTCGCACTTTTATTAAAAAAGTTACTTACGCTTTAGAAGCAGGTAATAAGGAACAAGCACAGAATTATTTTACAATGATGCAAAAGATGATTGACCAAGCAACTAATAAAGGGTTAATACACAAAAACCAAGCGGCTAGAAAAAAATCACGCTTAAATTCACAAATCAAAGCATTATAAAATTAGCAATAAAATTATTAAAAACCTACTTTTAATAATTTTTGATGTTCTCGTTTATACAATAGTATAAACCATCTTTGAAAAGGTATAACTTTTCAAAAAATTAGTTATACTAATATCTCATCATAATCAATTTTAATAGAAAGTATCATGATAAGCAAGTCAGACAAAATATTATTTAGAAATACCATTAAAAACAGTGCCCCTATTAATAAAGACAAAATCGCACCTCAAAACTTAGCTAAGAAAAAAGCGTTTAAAGCCTATAACTATATTACTCACGGCAGTTTAACTGGGTCAGCTGTAATTAACTATGCCAAAAATAGCGTTTCACCAAAAATAATCAAAAGAATGAAACAAGGTAATATCAATTACGCACCAATATTAGATTTACACGGTCAAACTACCATTGAAGCCTGTCAATCATTATCTGAATTTATTCACTATCATCAACACCAGAAATTTATCCATATTATTCATGGAAAAGGTTATAATTCTAGCCAGGATAATGGGCTTTTAAAAAGTCAAGTAGTTAGTTTTTTAAGTCAACATCCTGAGGTATTAGCTTTTAATTCTTGCCCACCCAAAGATGGTGGAACAGGTGCAGTATTTACCCTTTTAAAACAAAACTAAGTTTGTGTTTAATATTGATGAGATTTACACAATCTCTAGTTTTCTATCTATCTGCAATAAAACCATTGAAAATAATATTCCTATTTGCTGGCTACAAGGAGAAATATCTAATTTAACACGACCAACATCAGGTCATTGGTATTTTTCTCTCAAAGATAATACAGTTCAAGTTCATTGTGCTTTATTTCGGTTCAATCAACGTTATATTAAGTTTAACCCTAAAAATGGAATGGAAGTTTTAGTTCGTGTTGTGCCTACCTTGTATGAAACTAGAGGTGACTTTCAGCTCGTTATCCAACGAATTGAACAAATAGGTATTGGTAATTTAAATCTTGCCTTTAAACAATTAAAAAAAGACCTTGATGATGAAGGTTTGTTTGATAATATCCATAAAAAACCATTACCTAATACTATTAACACTATCGGTGTTATTTCTTCATCCACAGGTGCAGTTATTCAAGACATTATTAAAGTATTGAATAACTGCTATCCATTTGTTAAAATTTTGTTATTTGACTCAATAGTTCAAGGTCAAAATTCAATAGAAAAATTTACAAATGCCTTGAATATAGCTGACCAATCTAGAAAGTGTGACGTTATTATTATTGCCAGAGGTGGAGGTTCATTAGAAGACCTGCAGGCATTTAATGAAGAGATATTAGCAAGAGCAATCTTTAACGCAAACACTCCAATTATCAGTGCAATTGGGCATGAAACTGACACTACAATTGCTGATCTTGTTTCTGATATTCGTGCACCTACACCAAGTTTTGCCGCCATGTTAGTTACGTCTAACCGATTAGAACTGCTCTCCAATACTCATAAATTATACAAGCAACTACATCAATCTTATCGACAGGCCTTATATTATTACCAATCTCGTCTTAATCAACTTAAATTAAAAATACCAAACCCAAACAAACAAATTGATTTTTTAAATCAAAAACTTAATTATTTAAGTACTAATCTTACTACTTGCAAAGAATCGATATTCACTTTAAATAATGCTAAACTTAATTCTCTTTTCACCACTTTAAAGCAACACTCTCCTATTAAAACAATTAAACACGCCAAGTCTTTGAATCAAATATCTTTGAATAAAATTAAAAACCAAATTAAGCAAATAATCAACACTAATAATAATATTCTATATTTAGTAACTGAAAGACTTCAAAATATAATTACAGCTCTAACTAATAAACATAAAACCAGATTATCTATTCAAGCCAACTCACTTCATCACTTGTCGCCACTTAATATACTTGCACGGGGTTTTAGTATTACTAGTAATACTAAAAATCAAGTATTATCATCAGTAACTAATATTAAAATCAATCAAACCATTATCACTCAAATAGCTAACGGAACACTCTACTCTAACATTGAAAAAATTGAAAAAAATTAACTTTATTATCCTGATTTTATGACAATATCTATCTATATTCAGCATATCAATACTTTCAAAAACAAGAAAGAAATACATTAATTATTAAAGATTTTACTACTATAAAAATTACTTTTACAGTACAAGCGCCACGCTAGTAAAAAGAAAAAATATTTCAATAAGCCTTAAACCTTAAACATATCAATCAAATTAAACACAAATTCCTTTTTATCAAAGACCAAAAAGCTATTTGCTTAAAAATCCTTATTTAATGGTAAATTTATCTAAATTTGTTAAAGACATTATTACCAGCCCATTTTTTTAGACTTAAATATTTTTATAATAAACAACCATATCTGCCAAACCTTCTAAAGAATATAAATACAAGCCCATCAGAAAATAATAAATGATATTAATAAAGTATTAACGATAACACTATATTTATTAACTACAAACAAGACTGGATCAGTGTTTATATTCACATACATAAACACCTAATAAAACAAAGTTAATTAGTTAAACAAGGAAATAAAATTAGCACTATTAGACAAGCTAGACGCGCCATAGTTCATCACTTACATTGATGTATTTATCTTAATCAAAATATAATGAATTCAGAATTGTTACTAAACACTAAATTAAAAATAATAAACGCTATGTCGTATGATGTTATCTTAGCATTTGCTTTGGTAAAAACACTAAATAGCAACTTTGTTTTATGTAATAACTCATATAAATCTTAACTCTATTATGAGTTAACAATGCTAGAAACCACTAAGCATGAAAGCTTAAAGGTTAAAAATTACATAAACAACAACAATATTACTCACAAATAAATGTCAATATAATTCTAGTTATATAGTTTAGATTTTTATATCAATTTTTTTGATAAAAGAAATAGAGTATTACACTACAATATTTCTAATATGATTTTATCAAAAATTGATTTGTATTAACATTACCAATAAAAAACCTATGCTATAATGATTATATATTATACAAGATATTGGGGATAAAGAATGAGTTCAACTATTGATAATAGTAATATAAGAGGCAATATTCTTATGTTAAGCACCTTAATTATAACTTTAATATTACCGCTAACATTAATTATCTTATCTTATATCGGTATTATCTCTGGTACGTCTGAATATATCTATGCATTTGCAGTCATAATATCTATGATTTATATTATTGGAGGTACCATTTGGATGTTTACCCAAGATTTAAAAGATAGTAAACAACTCTTTGACGGCTAATATTATCGCTTGTTCAGTTGAATATCAAAATATTTATACAGTTTATCCAAGTGTAGAAAAAACCAAATAATCTATTTATATTTTTTATAATTATCAGTCAGATTATAATTATTCTCTTAGTGTCATTAATTATACTAGTTAGTTTAAACGCTTGATAAAAAAATAAACAACTATCAATTAATCTTAAAACTAAATCAGAAGCAAATTTTAGAATCTATTGATAGATACAAATTTGAACTAATTAAAAAAGATGAGAAATATTATCCATTGAATCAATCAAGATAAAATTTAATTGAAAAATGTCTAACGATTATTATTTAATTATTCCTGCTGGTGGTATAGGTACACGTATGCACTCTGAAAAGGAAAATATTAACAGGAAAATTAAAATTTCTAAACAATACCTAAAATTATATAATGGACTAACTATACTCGACCAAACATTAAAGATATTACTTAGTATTGATAAAATCAAAGGCTGTATTATTGCACTTGCAAATAAAGATTATTTATTCAATAAATCAATATTTAATAACCACTCAAAATTAATAACAACAGTTATTGGTGGAAAAGAAAGAATGAACTCTGTTTTTAATGGACTTAAAGCACTCACATATTTTGCTAAAGACGATGATTGGATATTAGTTCACGATAGTGTTCGTCCATGTGTTAAAGCATCAGAAATAATCAATTTAATGAACCAACTAGAACATCACGAAACCGGTGGATTACTTGCAACTAAGGTTGTAGATACCATTAAACAAGCTAGCAATAATATTGTCAATACTACTATTGACAGGTCAAATCTTTGGCAAGCTCAAACACCACAAATGTATCGTTTTAGCGTGTTATTAAAAGCCTTAAATACTGTTATTAATGATGGTATAAATATTACCGACGAAGCCAGTGCTATTGAATATTTAAGACTGAAATCGGTCTTGGTTAAATCTAGCAAAAGCAATATTAAAATTACTAACTCAGAAGATTTAGAACTAGCAAATTTTTACTTAGCCCAATATAAAGAATGAAAATAAAAACTGGACTAGGACAAGATTCCCACGCATTTTGTGATACAAATAAACTGCTTATTTTGGCAGGTGTTGTGTTTGACTATCCAAAAAGTCTTAATGCTAATAGTGATGGTGACGTGGTTTTTCATTCAATTACAAATGCTATTTCTTCTATTACTGGTATTAACATATTAGGCAATAAAGCAGATACTTTATGTAAACAAGGCGTAACTGATAGTGTTGAATATTTAAAATTAGCATTTAATGATTTAAAAAAATGGAAAATTCAACATGTTGCTATTTCCATTGAATGTTTACATCCTAAAATTTCACCCATGATTGGAAAAATGAAACTTAGTATTTCTAAATTACTAAACATTGCACTTGAAGATGTGGGCATTACTGCCACTACTGACGAAGGACTAACTGAGTTTGGAAAAGGTAATGGAATTCAAGTTTTAAGTATTGTTACGGTGATAAAACAATGAAAGATTTGCGCATGGTGTTTAAATCTAGAATAACCAATATTCATTTTGTTGGTATTGCTGGCTCTGGTATGAGTGGTATTGCTGAGGTGTTGCATAACCTTGGTTATGGTATATCTGGTTCAGATATTAGCCAAAATAAAATTACCGACAGATTGAAAGAAATGGGTTGTCAAATTTATTATAACCACCATCAGGATAATATAAAAAATGCACAAGCGGTTGTTATTTCTAGTGCAATTAAAGATAACAATCCAGAAGTAATAAAAGCACATCAACTCAATATCCCAATTGTGCCTCGCGCAGAAATGTTGGCAGAATTAATGCGTTTTAGATTTGGTATAGCAATTGCAGGTACTCATGGGAAAACCACCACTACCAGTATTATTACCCATATTCTTAATATGGCTGAACTTGACCCAACTTATATTATTGGGGGAATATTAAATTCAAGTGGAATTAATGCCAAATTAGGTGAAAGTGACTATTTAATTGCTGAAGCAGATGAATCTGATGCTTCATTCTTACACTTACAATCCATGTTAAGTGTAATTACCAATATTGACCATGAACATATGGCAACTTATGACAATAACTATCAAAACTTAAAAGATGCCTTTGTTAGTTTTAGTGCTAATTTACCGTTTTATGGTACATGTATTATATGCATAGACGATAAAGGCGTAAAAGAAATATTAAGCGAAATTCATAGACCAATCATCACTTATGGTTTTAATAATGATGCTGATATTCAAGCCATTAATGTCAAGCAAGTTGATATGCAAATGTATTTTGATATTATTTATGATAAATATACAAAACCATTTCCTATTAAGCTAAATTTAATTGGTAAGCATAATATTCTTAACACATTAGCAGCCATTGGTATTTGCTGTGAACTTAATATTAAGATTAATATCATCCAAAAAGCATTGGCTAATTTTTCTGGCGTTGCTAGACGACTTGATTACCATGGAAAATTAAATATTAATAATCTCCAAATATCTTTGTTTGATGATTATGGTCATCATCCAAAAGAAATAAGTGCTGTATTTGAATCACTTAAAAATACTTATCAAAATAAACGTTTAATTGTTATTTTCCAGCCACATCGCTATTCTAGAACACAGGATTTATTTGATAATTTTACCCATATACTTAGCACTGCTGATGCACTCATATTACTAGATATATATCCAGCCCAAGAAAAACCAATTGCTCATATTAATTCTTCCACCTTAGCTGATGCAATTAGAAAATATTCTAGCCTAAATCCAGTGGTGATAAAAAACCCAAAAAAAATCTTAACTATATTACCTAACATTGTGCACAATAACGACGTACTATTAACTTTGGGTGCAGGCGATATTCATACATTACCTGAGTTGCTAAAATTCAACTATACCTAAAAATAACTGATTTGATATTATGTAATGAACCCATGAATTCACATTGTTCATTTAGAACAGGTGGATTAGCACAATATTTTTTTATCCCAAACGATTTAAAAGATTTATCTAATTTTCTTAAAACCAACACCAAGCCACTGTTATTTTTAGGGTTAGGAAGTAATTTACTTATACGTGACCAAGGATTTAAAGGTGTAGTAATTAAGTTGAGCAACTTCAAACAAACAAAAGTTGAAAAAAATACTCTATGGGTTGAAGCTGGTGTAACATTGGCAAAACTATCTAGGTTATGCTATGAAAACTATCTATACGGTGGTGAGTTCTTATCTGCCATTCCAGGTACTGTTGGTGGAGCACTAATGATGAATGCAGGGGCATTCGGTTTTGAATTTTGGCAACATGTTGTTAGTGTAACTACTATTAATCAATTAGGCGTTGTATTTAAACGAACAAAAGGTAATTTTGATATTGGATATCGACATGTTCACTCTCAACACTCCAACGAATATTTTATTAATGCAACATTAAAGTTTAATCAAACAAAACCACAAATAGATATCAAACAATTACTAGATAAGCGTAATCAATGCCAGCCTACTGGTAAGGCAAGTTGTGGCAGTGTATTTAAAAATTCAAAAAATTATTTTGCAGCAAAGTTAATTGAAGATAGCCAATTGAAAGGTGTTTGTATAGGTGGTGCTTGCATATCAAACAAACATGCTAATTTTATCATCAATCAAAATAAAGCCAGTAGTTCTGATATTATAAATTTAATTACGCACATTCAACAAACCGTAAAATCGAACTTTGATATTGACTTAGAGTTAGAGGTAATAATTAAATGATTGCAGTACTAATGGGAGGGAATTCCGCAGAAAGAGCAATTTCTCTTAGAAGTGGCGAAGCTATTTATCAAACACTCAGCAATCAAAATATTGATTGTTTTACATTTGACTGGTATGGGGATAACTTATCAGAACTTTGGAAACAAGAATTTGACCAAGTATTTATTATACTACATGGTCGTGGTGGTGAAGACGGGTATATTCAAAAACAACTAGAAGACCGAGGTATTTGTTATACAGGATCTGATTCGAATTCTAGTCATAACAGCATGGATAAAGCACGTACCAAAATAATCTGGAAACAGCACGATCTTACACTTGCACCTTCTATTATTGCAAATATTCACCGACCTATTAATCCTATTAGCTTTCCATTACCTTGGGTAGTTAAACCCACTTTAGAAGGTTCCAGCATTGGCATTAGTAAAGTTGATAATCAAATACAATTAAATGATGCATTAATGCTTGCCTGGCAATATGCTCCATATGCTTTAATTGAGCAATGGATTAAAGGTGATGAATATACAGTAGCAATTTTAGGTGATAAAGCCTTACCAGTTGTGAAAATTATAACTGATCAAAATTTTTATGATTATGAGTCAAAATATCACTCAAATAAGACTCAATATTTATGCCCTTGTGATCTAAGCCCAACTCAGGAAAAAGAATTACAAGACATTGCACTTAAAGCATTTTTTGCTATTAATGCCAAAGGATGGGGGCGAGTAGATTTCATTATTAATCAACATAATAAACCTTATTTATTAGAAATAAATACCGTTCCTGGTATGACTTCACATTCATTAGTTCCTATAGCGGCAAAAGCAATAGGCATAAACTTTAATAAACTAGTAACATCAATTATTAATGAAATATAAAAGTATAAATAGTTTAAAAACCTACTTATCAACTAATATTCAAAATATTTTCTACTATTCCATTTGAACTTGTTATATAAAATATAGAAAATACTCATATAAATGAATTCTTAAAAGTTGATATTTGATTGGAAAATTGATAAAAAACTTTTAATTTCATAACAAGCATTAATACAATAAATATTATCCTTTATCACTAAAATATATCAACTAGAGCAATAAGATAATCTAAAAAATAGATAAAAGTTAAATTCTATTTAAATATCTAAAGGCCAATCGATAGAAATATTGATAAAATTCCAAGTGGTTATAATAACTAAAAAATACATATTTAATTGAATGTATTACATATACCACAAAATTAACAATAAAATATATCATTGATATTATCAAATAACTTCTTTTTCTACTTAAATATTATTCATTCTGATAAGAATATCAGAGAAACTATAAAAAATAGAGCGTTAAGTCGGTACTAGTAGTATAGAAATTTACAGTATATATTTTAAATTCATAAATAAAAAAGTAACACTCTTAACGGTATTATCTTAATTAATCAGCAATACATTCATATTTTTATTTTATATTAGAATTAATAACATTAATAATAACAATTAATTTTTGTCTAGGCTGTAATGGTTGTTCATCTATCAATTGATTCCATTTTTTAAGTTGACTAATTCGCACACCAAATTTATGTGCAATGGTAGACAAATTATCGCCACTTTTAACATAATAAATAATTTTCCTATCAATGCTTATGCCTACATTGATTAATTCTGACAAATCTTTAGACTTTCTTGAATTGGGTTGCCATAATACCAATTTTTTACCTACTTTAAGTAGTCTTGTTTTAGTAATATGATTCCACTTTGCGATATTATCCACATGAATATTATATTTTCTAGCGATACTCCATAAACTATCGCCGTTCACAACCCTATGAACTACTTTAGTACCAATTTTTTCCGGATTTATTTTTTGAACTTCTCTTTTTTCTTTTGAGATAAAATAATATTTATCATGTTTTTGTGAAACTGGCACAATCAAATATTCATCTACTTTAACCATGTTATTATGCAAATTATTCACACTTTTTATCTGACTTATTGTAGTGTTAAATAGATGAGCAATCTTACTTAGACTATCACCATAATTAATCTGATAACGTACCCATTTCACTCTATTACTTTTTGGATATTTGGACAAATTTTCTTTAAAGATTGCAACTTTATCAATCGGTAATAGTAAATTATAAGAACCATCGCTTGGTGTTGCCCAGCGTTTAAGTCCTGGATTTAAAGTATATAACTGTTCTAAATCTAGTTGTGCCCATTCAGAAATTAACACTAAATCAAATTGCGAATCAAGCTTAATAGCTTGAACTTTAGGTGTATTGTTAACTACTGTGAGTATTTGTCCGTATTTTTTAGGATTCTTGATAAGTTCTGCTACTGCCAATAATCTTGGTACATAGCCTCTAGTTTCTTCTGGTAAATCTAGATGCCAAAAATCAGCTAGTTTACCTTGTTGTTTATTTTTAGTAATAGCTTTTTGTACACGCCCTGGACCTGAATTATAAGCAGCAATTGCTAATAACCAATCTCCATTAAATAGTTTATTAAGATTTTTTAAATACTTAACTGCCGCCTTAGTTGAAGCAAGTACATCACGACGAGCGTCATACCACCAATTATTTTCTAAACCATAGAGTTTTCCAGTCGAAGGAATAAATTGCCACAAACCTGAGGCCATACCATGTGAATAAGAAAATGGATAATAAGCTGATTCAATAATTGGCATTAAAGCAATCTCAATCGGCAACCCAGCAAGTTCTACTTCCGTTTTTACTAAATACAAATAAGGACGTGCACGCTTAGTAATACGCGTTAAATAGTCAGGATTTTTTTTAAACCAATCAATATGCCAAAACAATTCTTTTTGACTGGGTACGCTTAACATATAACGATTGGAAATATAACACCATAAATCCTTCTCAATAACCAAGTTATTAATAGTATTAATTTGTATAGGATTTGGCACTACTTTTGTAAGAGTATTTAAAACTATAGCACCCTCACAAACACCAAATAATAGGAAAAAAATAAAAAAAAATAGTTTACAAAACTTTAAGATGTTGAACTACCTACACATTTAGGCGAGTCTGGCACACCATTTTTCATCTGCCACTCAGCAGATGTATAAGTATGTATTGATAATGCATGAATATAAACCATCTCTTCTTTAAATAATTGGTTAATAAAACGATGCCTTTCAATCAGTTTTAAATCATCAAAATAATCACTCACTACAATTAACTTAAAATGAGATTCCCTACTAGGGCCAGAATGGTTATGAGATTCATTAAAAACCTTAAGATAACTTGGACTTAATGCTATTTGTAATTGTTCAGTTAAATATTGTTGCATATTACTCATATCACACTACCTTCAAAAAAATTCAAAATTATCAGAGAATAAATTTTCTCTAAATACGTCTTGTTTCACAAAAATATCCACTATAGTTTTAACTATTGACAATAGTTCACAAGCATAAATCTTATAATCACTAAACAATCAAAATTAGCTAACACACCTTCGTACATATAACCTACTTTTACCTTACAAGTATTATTTGCTTATGATAATATAGGAATAAGGTTAATATTTTTATGGTTTTTAGACTATTATTTAGTCAAATCTATCTTATCTCTAACACCCCACAATAAATATATATTATTCTCCTAAATTTAATATCAATTTACAAGCTTGACCATCACTATAATAGGGCTAAACTCAGTTTCTACAGCTACTAAAATAACTAATTTTTTATTTTTTCTATAAGATAAAAATTCCATTTAGGTTCTTTAATTTTAAGTAATGATGATTTTTATTACAACTTCTTAAAGAAAAAATTGGTAAATCTTCAATTAAACGAATGCGAAATTCAATCAAATCACTGTCACTAGATACATTAACAATAGAAAACAATAGAAAAAACATGAATATCAAAATCAGGATGGACTAAATCAATCTATTGCCATACTAAATATTCTAACAAATTAGAGCTAAGAATTTTTAAAAATATTTAAACTATATCATAAGGCAGTATTATCACTTTAATATCTACAATATTTCCTAAAACCCAACTACTACCAAATAAACATTAGTTTTTACTCCATAAACCAATCCATCATTTATAATATTATCCTCAGTATCAGGTTGGAGAATACTACTCTTGAATTAATCTTCAATTGTAAACATATGTTTATCATTTAATAAATTTGACACTGACATTATAATGTAGGTTATATTTCATTAATACCTAATAATTAAAAGCTTTTTATGCCAATCCAAATCAATAAAACTGTAATATTTTTAATGGGTCCTACCGCTTCAGGTAAGACTAATTTAGCCATTAAATTAAGCCAACAATTTAAAACTCGGCTTATTAGCGTTGATTCTGCTCTTATTTACAAAGGAATGAACATTGGCACTGCCAAACCAGATAAGGCAACCTTAAAAAAATATCCTCACCACTTAATTAATATTTGCAATCCAGAAAGTTCATATTCAGCCTTTGATTTTATACGTGATGCTAACAAACAAATCAAAACCGCTTTTGCTAGAAATGAATTACCCATTTTAGTAGGTGGTACCTCATTTTATTTTCATGTACTAGAACACGGATTATCCAATTTACCAGAATCAAGTGCTAAATCAAAAAAAAAATTCAACCAATTACTTAGGAGTAAAGGTGCAATTGAACTACACCAGGACCTTAAAAAAATTGACCCTCAAGCAGCTAATAAAATTCACCCAAACGATTCACAAAGAATCATACGTGCACTTGAAGTATTTAACCTAAGTGGAAAAACAATTAGTGAATTACAAGGCAACAAAAAACCTATTATTGACCATCCCATTAAAAAAATTATTCTCATGCCTAAACGAAACGAACTACATGCAAAAATTGAAACTCGCTTTTTATTAATGATGAAGAATGGTTTTTTAAACGAAGTTCAACATCTTAAACAAAATCCAAACATACACCAAAATTTATCTTCAATTCGTTGTGTTGGCTACCGACAAGCATGGCAATATTTAAACGGGAAAATAGATAAAACAGAAATGATAGAAAAAATTATCATCGCCACTCGACAACTGTGCAAACGCCAAAGCACTTGGCTAAAAAATGAAAAATACGCCTTAGTTTTAAACAATTCCAATCTTACTAAAGCAGTTACATTCATCAACTCATAAAATAATCGCAGAAATAGAACAACCTATCTCTTAGATTTTTGTTTTTCTTACCAATGAAATATACTTCTCATAAAGTCCATCTTTTATATTAACCAAAGCTATCCTAGTAGGACTTTTTAAAATCTAAACTAAACACAATCTTTAAACACACGTCCTCTATGCTCAAAATTATCAAACATATCAAAACTAGCACACCCTGGAGATAATAGAATTACACCCTTATTAATCATTGAACGAGCAATATTAACAGCCTCTTGCATGCTGTTGGCATAGATAAAGTTGTTAGTGTTAATTTCTTGCGAAAATTGGTAGGTACTTTGCCCTATAAGGACGACTCCAGTAATGCCCTTATTGATGAATTTGAATAATAGAGTGTAGTCTTCTTTTTTGGCAATACCACCTAGAATTAATACGATATTTTGATATTTGTACATTAAAGCTTGTATTGCTATTATGGTAGAGGTTGCATTAGTAGCTTTTGAATCATTGTAATAATCAATGTTTTGTTTTTTAGCTACCCATTCAAGTCGATGTTCTAATGCTTTAAAATTTTTAATGCTTTGTATCATAGACGATATTGGTAGCTTTATTTGGTCGCCTAAAGCAAGGGCTGCAAGTATGTTCTTTATATTGTGTTCCCCAATTAGTTGTACTTCATCAATACTCATCAATGTATTATCACCTTTAAGTAAATAACCAATATTATGGCAAGTAACCGTACCAAAATCATTTGCTTTTTTAGGTATATTAATACCAAAATATTTAACATTAGTTTGTTTAGGAATAAGCGGTTCGTCTAAATTAACTACCGAATATTGACAATATTGATATAGACTTAATTTAGAATTAATGTAATACTTAAAACTTTTGTATCTATCAAGATGATCAGGTGTAATGTTAAGAACAACACCTGTTATTAGATTCAAGTGATAGCTGTAATCTAATTGATAACTAGATAATTCTAATACGTAATATTCTATTTTTTCATTTAAACAATCCAGTACAGGAATACCAATATTGCCACCTATAGCAACTAACATACCTGAATCAGCAATCATTTGTGTTAACAATTTAGTCACAGTAGATTTGCCATTAGAACCTGTAATACCAATGACAGGCGCTTTTGCAAACCTTGAAAATAATTCAATATCACTAATAATAGGAATGTTCTTTTTCATTGCCAAACGAACAATCATTTCACTCTGAGCAATACCAGGAGAAATAAAAATCTCATCTACTTCTGTTAGAAGACTTAATGTCCACATCCCAAGAATGGGTTTTGACTTGAAAAACAAGCTAGTATATTTATATAAAAAAGGCGGGTTCATGCGACTATCAGCAATTTTATAATTAATATTTTGTTCTGATAAAAAACGAGCAATTGAAAATCCTGTTTTTCCTAAGCCTAAAATCAATTTCATACAGCTATTTATCTGTAAAATAACTATATTTTATACTTTCAAATACAGGACATAATTCATGAATACAAAAGTCAATACTCAAATACGTGACATTAACATTAATAGTATTTTAAAAAATACTTACCAATTACTATCTGCAACCTTGTTATTTAGTGGACTAATGGCATATTTTGCTATGTCTTTAAACCTACCAAACTTTGGTTTTTTAATCACCATTGGTGGTTATTTTGGATTACTATATTTAACCAATAAATTGAAAAATTCAAGTTACGGAATTTTAGCAGTATTCGCATTAACGGGCTTTATGGGACTAACATTAGGACCTATTATTGGCGCTTATACAACAACTTTTTCAAATGGCTCTGAACTAATTGCTATGGCAATGACAGGTACTGGTCTTATCTTTTTATCTTTGTCTTTTTATGCTGTTACTTCAGGTAAAGATTTTAGCTTTTTATCTGGTTTCTTAACAGCAGGTATTATTGTAGCATTTTTAGCAGGAATTGCCGCTTACTTTTTTACTATACCAGCATTATCATTGACTGTATCTGTAACATTTATTTTATTAATGAGTGGATTAATTTTGTTTGAGACTTCAAACATTATCCACGGTGGTGAAACTAATTACATTATGGCAACAGTAACACTATTTATTTCAATTTATAACTTATTTTTAAGTTTATTACAGTTGCTAGGGGTGTTTTCTGGAGAAGATTAGTTTTTAACAAAAAAGTAATCTGGATACCGAACTAATATTGGAATTATTGTTAACAATAATAAACGATTTTTCTCAGAAAATACTTTAAAACAAGATTAATGATAATTATCATTTTAACTAGAGTAAATTGGATACTATTTTTCAAGATTTATATGGGTAAATTGAATACTATGGATATATAAACGTTCTTAACAAATAGTAAAATAGTTACGCTACGATTTACTTGATTATCATATTAGACATAAACAAAAACTTATGTGTATATATCAGAAAAAAAATAAAGCTTAGTGATTTATTACATTATTACCCCAGATGATAAAATATCACACTTTCACAAGTAGAATTCGATAGTTAGATATAAGTAAATTATTAACACATTATTGAAAATAGAATTAACTTTAAATTAATAAATTACTTACCCATTAATAACTAATGTACACATAAATATCCTGTGAGTATAATGTAGCATTTGATTGTATTTAATATAGGAATGTTGCTTGTGAATATTGGAATTTTAGGACTAGGCACTGTCGGTGGTGGTGTAGTAAACGTATTAAATAAGAACCAAAAACAGATTATACGTCGATCTGGTAATAATATTAATGTAACTCATGCGGCTGTGAGAGATATAACTCAAACACGAATTTGCCCTACTAAAAATATTAAACTTACTCAGGACCCGTTTAAAATTGTAAATGATAATGATATTAGTGTCGTTTTAGAATTAATAGGTGGCGTAGGATTAGCTAAAAACTTAATCGAACAAGCAATTAAAAACGGCAAACATGTTGTAACTGCTAACAAAGCTCTAATTGCTACATATGGTAACGAATTACTATCCTTAGCAAAAGATTACAACACATATCTTTTATTTGAAGCAGCCGTTGCTGGTGGTATTCCTGTTTTAAAATCTTTAAAGGACGGATTAAGTGCTAATCAAATTGAACTAGTTGCTGGAATTATTAATGGAACAAGTAACTTTATACTAACTGAAATGCACAACAAAGACAGAAATTTTCAGGATGCCCTAAAAGAGGCGAAATCACTTGGTTATGCTGAAGCTGACCCTACTTTTGATGTAGAAGGGATTGATACAGCGCATAAATTAGCAATTCTTGCCTCAATGGCATTCGGATGTGAATTACAATTCAATCAAATTACAACCGAAGGAATTAGCAATATAAGTAGCGAAGATATTACTTATGCAACTAAACTAGGTTATACCATTAAACATATCGGGATTGCTAAAAAACTAGACGATAAATTACAAATGCATGTGCGACCAACTTTAATACCTACAACACATTTACTATCTAATGTTAATGGGGTAATGAATGGTATATTAATCAAAGGAAATGCAGTTGGTGAAACACTTTATTACGGTGCTGGTGCTGGTGATGAAGCGACGGCAAGTAGTGTTATTGCTGATTTAATTGATATTATCAGAAATACTGCAAACCATGATATTTTTGGTTGGAAATCATTAATTAGTATTGCAAATTGCAATACTAATAGTATTGCAAGTATTTTCTACTTACGTTTATTAGTCACTAATAAACTAGGGGTATTAAAAGATATTAAAAAAACTTTAGCTAATTATGATATTAATATAGAGGCTTTTTTTCAAAAGAAGATTAACCAGAAAAATAATTTACATATTGCCCTTATTACTAACCTTACTAATAACAGTAAAATAAACAAGGCAGTAACAGATATTCAAAAATATGATTACATTTTAGATAAGATTAAAATAATTTTTGTTGAAACACTTAATTAAGGAATATATAATGAGATATACAGGTTTAATTGAATACTATAAAGATAGACTCCCTGTGAATGATAAAACTAAACTTATTAGTTTAGGAGAAGGGAATACACCACTTATTAAGTTGGTAAATTTACCTAAAGAATTAAGTAAAGATGTTGATATTTATATCAAATATGAAGGTCTGAACCCTACAGGTTCATTTAAAGATCGCGGTATGACTATGGCAGTTACTAAAGCGGTAGAATCTGGCTCTAAAGCAATTATTTGTGCTTCTACAGGCAATACTTCAGCATCCGCAGCAGCTTACGCAGCACGTGCTGGTATTAAGGCGTTTGTACTAATACCTGAAGGTAAAATTACACTAGGTAAATTAGCTCAAGCAATGATGCACAGTGCTATTATTATTCAAATCAAAGGTAACTTTGATGATGGCATGCGTTTGGTTAAAGAAGTATCCAAACATGTCTCTGTATCTATTGTCAATTCAATTAATCCGTTTCGTTTACAAGGTCAAAAAACTGCTGCCTTTGAAATTATAGAAGAACTTGGATTTGCACCAGATTATCATTGTCTACCTGTTGGAAATGCAGGGAATATTTCATCACATTGCATAGGATATTCAGAATTATATAAAGAAGGAAAGGTAAACAATATGCCTAAAATGATAGGCTATCAAGCAGCAGGATCTGCACCTTTTGTTCAAGGAATTATGATAGATAACCCTGAAACTATTGCAACTGCTATTCGTATTGGTCACCCTCAAAACTGGGATTTAGCACAAAAAGTTAAGAAAGAATCAAAAGGATGGTTTAGTTCATTAACTGATGAAAAAATTCTAAGAACACAAAAATTACTGTCTGAAAAAGAGGGTATTTTCTGCGAACCTGCTTCAGCAACTGCACTAGCAGGTGCAATACATGATATTAAAAGCGGAAAAATTGTAAACGGTTCTAAAATAGTATGTACACTAACAGGTCATGGTTTAAAAGACTCTGATACAGCAATTTCACAATGTAACAATCAAATAATCAATATTAACCCAATAATAAGTGAAGTCAAAAATGCTATTTTTAACAATATGTAACTCCAACTAAAAAAAGTTATGATATTCAAAACTATTGAACAAACCATTGGCAATACACCTTTAGTAAAACTACAACGTCTAAACCCTAATTCATCAAACACCATCTTACTTAAACTAGAGGGTAATAACCCTGCAGGATCAGTTAAAGATAGATCTGTACTTAACATGGTTTCAAATAGTGAAAAACGAGGTGAAATATCTCCTGGCGATACCCTAATTGAAGCCACCAGTGGTAATACTGGTATTGCATTAGCCATGATAGCAGCTATTAAAAGCTATAAAATGATTTTAATTATGCCTGATTATCTTTCACAAGAAAGACGTGATGCCATGAGTGCTTATGGCGCCAAACTTATCTTAGTTACTAAGGATGAAGGCATGGAGGGTGCTAGAGATTTAGCTGATAAAATGGAAAAACAAGGTATAGGTAAACAGCTTAATCAATTTTCTAATCTAGATAACCCCAATGCTCACTTCAATACAACTGCTGAAGAAATCTGGCAAGATACACAAGGATCAATCACTCATTTTATCTCCGCTATGGGGACTACTGGCACTATTATGGGTGTATCAGATAGGTTAAAAGAAAAAAACCCAACAATTCAAATTATTGGCGTTCAACCTGAAGATGGTGCACAAATTGCTGGAATTCGCCGTTGGCCAAAAACATACTTACCAAAAATCTTTAATCTCTCTAAAATAGATACTATTATGAATATTTCACAAATATCAGCAGAGCAAACCACACGAAACCTAGCAACAATAGAAGGTATTTTTGCTGGTGTATCCTCTGGAGGTTCTATATTTTCAGCCATTGAATTATCTAAAAACGTTAATAACGCCACTATTGTTACTATTGCTTGTGACCGAGGAGACCGCTACCTTTCAACTGGTATATTTAGTTGATAAGATACCTCTCTCACCAACTCCCTAATAAACTAAAAATTTATATATTCTTAGCACTAAGTAGTATTATTACTGTTATTGTTATTAATTTCTTCCTCACTTATAGTGAACATGCCCAAAATATATTTAAGCATTTAATTTCTTCAAAGCCTTATTTAAGTTTTGTTATCACACCTGTTGTTTTTGTCTTAGTTGTATATATTACTAAGTACTTTTGCCATTATGTTCAAGGTAGTGGGATCCCCCAACTAATTATTGCCAATGATTCTCGCAATAAATCTATACGTAAAAAGCTATTATCATTTAGAGTGGCAACTGGAAAAATTATACTTATTTTTGCAGGCATGCTTGGTGGTGCGCCTATTGGCATCGAAGGACCTAGTATTCATATTGGAGGTTCAATATTTTTTGGATTTAATAAGTTTATCAAATTTAAACGTAAACTTCTCATTCATTCACTGATTGCGATTGGTGGTAGCGCTGGGCTTATCGTCGCCTTTAATGCGCCAATTGCAGGTTTTATGTTTAGTTTTGAAGAAATAGGCCGTAAACTAAAAAAACAAGCACTTATTTTAATCGCTATCGTTAGTGTGGTAGTTTACTTATTAGCAATTATATATCGTGGTAATAATATCTATTTGAGCGATATGTCAGCTAATTCTATTGATTTAATACTAATTTGGCAATTACTACCATTAGTGATATTATCCGGTATTTTAGGTGGTTTATTCTCAAAAATAACTCTTTACTTGATTAAAATATTTACAGCTTACACCAAAATCAAAGTTATTATAATTGCATTAATATTAGGCTTAATTATTGCACTATTTAATTATTTATCCAAAGGTCAAATTGCTGGTTCTGGTCGTGAAGAAGTATTGTTAATATTAACTGGCTATAAATTTGGTAATGATTTTATTGTGATGAAATATTTATCAACCCTAAGTTCTTTAGCCTCCACAATTCCTGGCGGTTTGTTTATGCCTAGTATTTCTATAGGGGCTGGTATTGGTAGTGAAATAAGCAATTATTATTCACAAATCAATCCACAAATTATTATCATTATGTCCATGATTGCTTATTTAACCGCTGTAATTAGGACACCACTTACTTGTACATTCGTCATTTTAGAAATGACGAATACACTTAATTTACTTATTCCAGCATTGATTGTCGCCTTTATCGCTAATTGGATATCTAAACAAATATCCACACCTCCAATCTACGAAGCATTGGCTAATAGTTACTTAAAGTTAACGCAAAAAACTAAAATGGTTTAACCACAACAAGTACAACAACACCAACTAATATTAATACAGGAAACTCGTTAAACCAACGATAAAAAATATGAGATCTGGTATTTTTATCAGCCTTAAAAACATCCACTAAATAGCCACAAAAAAAATGATATACTATCAACAACATTACTAATAATAACTTAACATATAACCAAAATTGAATTGAATAATATGCCCAACCATCAATGCTTAGATATAATCCTAATACAGTAGCTAGGATAAAACTTGGCATCATAATACCTGTATAAAGCTTATATTCCATCACTTTAAAACGATCAATACTAAGCTTGTCTTGACTCATTGAGTGGTAAACAAAAAGACGTGGTAAATAAAATAGTGATGCAAACCAAGTAATCACACTAATAATATGAAAAGCTTTTATCCACAACATACACAACCTCCGACCCCCTTTTCCCCCTATTAAAGCTTTTTAGGATTAATATACATCATTCAAGCATCAATTATAGTCATATAAATTTGCTTCGATATGTAATCGAAGAAAATAGTGAAATTCCATATAACTACATATTCTATGTTGATAAATAAATTGTATATCGTTTCTAGGTGTTAATAATAACACTATTAACACTCCTAGATGAGAATGTGATTACTCCCCTAAATAAACTTAATGCATTATAATAATGACATTGAATGTATTAATATTAGTTTATTTATTAGAAATAATAATTGCTACCATCGCCATAGTTAAAAGTTATTTTAAAAATCTAAAACCAAAAACTAATATTAATTAAGCATGATATAAGTTATACTTTAGTTATAATAAATCCAAGAATACATATACCAAATATATATTAGAAGTAAATTCTCTATACTCACCATACGATAAATTCATTGATAATAAGATTATATAACGAATAAAATAGTATTCAACATTTTTTTCATCATAATGAGTTGAATTTCTTATTATACATTGTTAAATATACAAAAATTTCACTTTGATAAAAATAAAGGATAGTAAAATCAATTTTTTTATACTTGAATTATTATGTTTAATTTTTTAAAAAAAAATCAGTCAAAATCAGAAAATTTAGACACAAACAAACAAACTTCATTAAAACAACGCCTAGATAAATCTAGACAAAAATTAGGATCTAGCTTATCTTCTTTATTATTGGGTAAAAAAGAAATTAATGAGAATTTATTAGAAGAACTAGAAACACTATTAATCACTGCTGATGTCGGTATTAATACCACAGATAAAATACTAAAATCTACACGTAAAAACGCTTCTAGAAAAACCTTAAAAAATGCTGAAAACTTGTACCAATTCTTAAAAGATGAATTGGCTAAATTGTTCATTGAAAACAACCAACTTAATATTAGTATTAATGAGACTTTTGTTATTCTAGTCGTAGGTGTTAATGGCGCTGGTAAAACTACCTTGATTGGTAAATTAGCAAAGTCTTTTCAAAATCAAGGCAAATCGGTTATGCTAGCAGCAGGTGATACTTTCCGCGCTGCAGCCATTGAACAACTCAAAATATGGGGACAACGCAATAACATCCCTGTTGTAGCAAAAACTTTAGGTGCTGATACTGCTTCTGTCATTTTTGATGCCTACCAATCAGCGCAAGCCAAGAATATTGACATTCTACTTGCTGATACTGCTGGGCGATTACATACACAAAACAATCTTATGAAAGAATTAACCAAAATTAAACGCGTTATTACCAAACAAAATATAAATGCGCCACATGAGACTATGCTAGTTATTGACGGAGGATCAGGACAAAATGTCATCAATCAAGCCAAAGAGTTTAATAAGGCAGTTAAACTAAGTGGTATTAGTATCACTAAACTGGATGGTACTGCTAAAGGCGGGGGTTTATTTTCGATTGCTGACGAACTTAATTTACCTATTCGCTATATTGGCATAGGTGAAGGGATTGATGATCTTAAAATCTTTCAACCTAAAGAATTCATAAACGCTTTGTTTGATCAATAATACAATTATTATAAGTTTAAGCTATTATATTAAACAATTCTTTATTTATTAATTATTAATCTACAAGATTAACGTGCTATTAGAACAACATTTTCATAACTTTTTCAACAAAATAGTTATGAAAATGAAAATCTTAATTAATCTTTGTTTTTAAATAAATAGAATTTTAGATAAACATTATCTAATCTGATAATTTAAACAACACCTTTAAATCAAATTGTATATTCACATTTTAATCTTTTAGAATATCCTTTGCGCCTAATAATATGAGTTTATTTGCCAACTCAATACCCAAAATTTCTGCTTGAGAAACATGACCAGAAATTTTCTCTTTTAATATCACACCAGTATCAACATTACCTACTAAACCTGTTAACGTTATTTGCTTATTATTAATTGTCGCAAAGCCTGCAACTGGTACCGAACAACCACCTTCAAGTCGTGTATTCATCGCTCGTTCTGCAATTATTCTATAAGAAGTCTCAATATCAATCAAAGGTTTAATTAAGTCTAATATTTCCGTATCATTTTCACGAATCTCAATGCCAATTGCACCTTGACCAACCGCTGGAAGGTTTTGATTCTCTGGAATTTGTTGCTTAATTCTATTTCCAAAACCTAAACGAATAAGCCCTGCGCAAGCAAGAATAATGGCATCAAACTCTCCATCATCTAATTTTTTTAACCGAGTATTAACATTGCCACGTAAATCTATAATTTGCAAATCAGGTCGGATAACTTTAAGTTGTACAATACGACGCATTGAACACGTACCAACTTTAGCATTTTTTGGCAAATCATCAATACTATAAAAATGATTAGAAACAAAAGCATCAAATGGGTTTTCACATTTTAAAATTGCTCCTAATTCAAACTCTTGTGGTATTTCATAAGGAACATCCTTCATAGAGTGTACAGCAATATCACTCACGCCTTTCATAATACTAACTTCTAATTCCTTAATAAATAAGCCCTTACCACCAATCTTTGACAAAGATGAATTCAAAATTTGGTCACCTTTAGTAGTCATTTTTACTAAAACAACCGTTAGATTAGGGTAAATTTTTTCTAATCTAGATTTAACATGTTGTGCTTGCCATAATGCCAATGGAGATTGTCGAGTTGCAATTTTCAGGATTTTATTCATGGTTTAAAAGAGTTTATATTAAAATAACTATATGTTTTGATCTTATCTAATTTTTCTGTGTCGCGAGATTTAACAAAAAATCTCTTAAAAGATACTCAGTTAGTACGCAAAGATAAAACTACCACTTTAATAAAGATTTCCATTCCTATATAATCATTATTATCCAGGAATAGAACAAAAAGTCATTACACTTATAAATAAATTAGGTAAATATAAAAATAAGACTATTATTTTCCATGTTAATACTAGTACACTAAAAAACATAAAGGATTCTAACAATAAAAACTCTAATCCAAATAGAGTTAATTTTGATACTGTAGTATTCTTTGTAAACAAATTTAGTACAAACTTATACAAAATAGTTAAGCGTGTTCAGAATGGATTATTATTAGACCGAACTTAACAAAGTAATTAACAAATCAATCATTAAACTTAATCAGTAAAAGGAAAAAATAATGACAAATAAACCACAGCAAAAACAACACATAGTAGTACCTAGGAAAAAGTCTAGACAGGTAACACAAACTAATCAATCTTGGGGTGGACGTTTTAGAGAACCAACAGATGAGTTTGTTAAAATTTTTAGTGCATCAATATTTTTTGATAAAATTTTAGCACCTTACGATATTCAAGGTTCAATTGCTCACGCCACCATGTTGCAGGAAGTCGGGGTGCTCACTAAATATGAAAAAGATCAAATCACTAAAGGGCTTGATAAGATTTTAAATAAAATTAAATCTGGTGAATTTAAATGGTCAATAACACTTGAAGATGTACATATGAATATTGAGGCACATTTAATTAAGATGATTGGAAATGCAGGAAAAAAACTACACACAGGACGTTCTCGTAATGACCAAATAGCAACTGATATCCGTCTTTATTTACGTGATCAAGTTGATAATATTATTAGAAAAATTAAACGCTTACAGCTAGTATTAACTAATTTAGCTGAAAGAGAGATGAACACAATCATGCCTGGCTTTACCCATCTTCAAGCCGCACAACCCATCAGTTTTGGTCACCATATGATGGCTTATTTTGAAATGTTAGCACGGGATGTAGAACGCTTATTTGATTGTCGTAAGCGTATCAACTCAATGCCGTTAGGTTCAGCTGCATTAGCAGGTACCACTTATCCCATTAAACGCACACGTACAGCTGAATTATTGGGATTTGAACGTATTTGTCTTAATTCACTTGATGGCGTAAGTGATCGAGATTTTGCCATTGAATTTTTATCCATAGCAAGCATAATCATGATGCATCTTTCACGTTTTTCAGAAGAATTAATTTTATGGTCAAGTACACAATTTAACTTTATCGAATTACATGATAATTTTTGTACAGGTTCATCCATCATGCCACAAAAGAAAAACCCAGATGTTCCTGAACTGGTTCGAGGAAAAACAGGCCGTGTGTATGGTAATTTAACTTCACTCCTTACTATTATGAAATCCCAACCACTAGCTTACAACAAAGACAATCAAGAAGACAAAGAGCCATTATTTGATACGGTTGACACTTTAAAAGCATGTTTACGTGTCTTTGCAGACATGATACCAACCATTCAAATAAAATGTGACAATATGTATAACTCAACTAAACAAGGTTATACCACAGCTACTGATTTAGCTGATTATTTGGTCAACAAAGGCTTACCTTTTAGAGACGCGCACGCAGTAGTTGGAAAATCAGTTTCTTACGGCATTAAACACAAAAAAGATTTAAGCGAACTTAGTTTGAAAGAACTACAAATCTTTGATAGTCGTATTGAAAATGATGTATTTAAAGTACTCTCACTAAAAGGTTCATTAAATGCACGCAATCATTTAGGGGCAACCAGCCCCAAGCAAGTAAAACAAACTATTAAAATAGCAAGAGAAAGTCTAAAGTAATGTACTCCAAAAGCACTTCTTTTAAGGCTCGTATAGCCTTTGCAGGCACGACTAAGTTTTCAGTAGCTATCTTAGAAACACTAATTAATGCTAGGTATAATATTGTTGGAGTATATTGCCAACCAGACCGCCCTAAAGGTCGTGGAAGAATCTTAACAGCCTGCCCTGTTAAAGAAAAAGCATTAGAATATAACTTAAAAATTTTTCAGCCTCAAAACTTACAAAACACCAAAACACAACAGATTTTAGCTAAGCTTAATGCGGATGTGATGATAGTAGTATCTTACGGACAGATATTGCCTGAGAGAATTCTCAACATGCTCAAATATGGCTGTCTTAACATCCATAGCTCATTATTACCACGTTGGCGTGGTGCAGCACCTATTCAGCGTGCAATTTTAGCAGGTGATAAAACAACAGGTATCAGCATTATACAAATGAATAAAAATTTAGATACAGGAGATATATTACTTGAAAAAATTTGTCCAATCACGCTTAACGATACAGCACAATCATTACATAACAAACTAGTCAAACTTAGCTCTAATGCTATTGTTGAAGTCCTAGATAATCTTGATAATTTATCGCCAACAGAACAAAGCAAAAACAACATCACTTACGCTAAAAAACTCAAAAAAAACGAAGCTTGGATTGACTGGACTCAAAGTGCCATACAAATCCACCAGAAAATTAGAGCATTTAATCCCTATCCTATTACCCAAACCAATGCATCAAGTAATAGATTTGATACTAAAATTCTACGTATTTTTTCTGCTTCTATAGTAATGACTAACGATAATTACAGTCCAGGGAATATTATTAAACATAACAAAGAGATATGTATCGTTGCCACTGGAGATGGCGCACTAAGTCTAGAAACTTTACAACTTTCAGGCAAGAAAGCACTCAATATTAAAGATTTTAGCAATGCCTATACACTTACTAAGCTATTTATTGGATTAATCTAATAAATAGCTTTTTAGCTTTAATTCTTGGATTGGTAATAACACTTACTAGCATTGAAAAAAATAATAAAATTTATTTATTACTTACAAATAAGATCACTTCAAAATATTTTATAATATACTGTCTTTAATTTGTTTTAGTATATCTAAAATTAATACCTTTGTTTTACCTTGAGTATCAAATATTTTATATTTAATATTCAAAACTTATTAACTTACTAATATTGTAATCACTATTCAAATCTGCGTCGAATCAGAAAATGATGATGCTACTAACAAAAGCAAATATTAATACAATGAATTTAACATAATACTTGAAATTTATCAATCATCCCATAGATAATTTATTATATATTATAAAGAAAATTCTATGAATTTTGATAAACTAACTGCACAATTCCAACAAGACTTAGGTACTGCACAATCCATTGCTATTACAAAAAATCACAGCGCCTTAGAAGCGGTACATATTCTAAGTAGCATGTTACAAAATACTAATAGCGATGCTAGTAATTTATTATCAAACATTGATATCCATCAACTTAAACAAGAAACAGATAAAGAAATTAACACACTAGCTACGATCAGTAATCCAACTGGTAATGTTAATATTTCTCAGAACTTATTACGACTATTAAATCAGATGGAAAAATTAGCTTTCAATAAAGAAGATTCCTATACATCAACTGAGATATTTTTATTAGTCATCATAAAAGGCAATGATATAACTACAAAACTTCTAAAAGCACATGGTGTAAATGAGATTAGTTTAAATCAAGCAATTGACAACCTTAGAGGAGGTAAAAACGTGAATAATCAAAACGCAGAAAATAACCGGAACACGCTAAATAAATACACTCAAGATTTAACTCAATTAGCTATTGATGGTAAGCTTGACCCTGTGATTGGTCGTGATAGTGAAATTCGTCGTGCCATTCAAGTATTACAACGACGAACTAAAAATAATCCAGTTTTAATTGGCGAACCTGGTGTGGGTAAAACTGCTATTGTTGAAGGTTTAGCACAACGTATTATTAACCATGAAGTATCAGAAGGTATCAAAGGCAAGCGTGTTTTATCGCTAGACATGACAGCACTGATAGCAGGTGCTAAATATAGAGGTGAATTTGAAGAGCGACTAAAAATCGTACTTAAAGAATTAGAAGACAAACAA
This sequence comes from Candidatus Vesicomyosocius sp. SY067_SCS001, assembly GCF_014706615.1. Taxonomy (NCBI): domain Bacteria; kingdom Pseudomonadati; phylum Pseudomonadota; class Gammaproteobacteria; family Pseudothioglobaceae (SeqCode); genus Candidatus Vesicomyidisocius; species Candidatus Vesicomyidisocius sp. SY067_SCS001. The sequence goes on from NZ_CP054877.1 coordinate 755,085, forward strand.
GGTCAAATCATTTTATTTATTGATGAATTACACACCATGGTTGGTATTGGCAAATCCGATGGATCTATGGATGCTGGGAATATATTAAAACCTGCTTTAGCTCGTGGTGATCTACACTGTATAGGTGCTACTACACTAGATGAATATCGACAATATATTGAAAAAGATTCTGCTTTAGAACGTCGTTTCCAAAAAATATTAGTAGACGAACCAACTGAACAAGACACTATTGCTATTTTGCGCGGGCTTAAGGAAAAATACGAAGTTCATCATGGTGTAGAAATCACAGATCCTGCTATTATTGTTGCTGTAACTTATTCAACCAGATATATTACTGACAGACAATTACCAGATAAAGCCATTGATTTAATTGATGAAGCAGCCTCACAAATCCGCATGGAAATTGATTCAAAACCAGAATCAATGGATAAACTTGACCGTAAATTAGTGCAACTTAAAATTGAACGCATGGCACTCAAAAAAGAAAAAGACAAAGCTTCTAAAACACGATTAGAAGAATTAGTGAAATTAATTAAATCACTAGAAAAAGAGTACGCTAATTTAGAAAAAATTTGGAAAAAAGAAAAGCTAGTAGTCCAAAGTGCACACCATCTTAAAGAAGAACTAGAACAAGCAAAATCCGATTTAGAAAATGCACATCGTAACAATAATTTAGCCAAAATGAGTGAACTTCAATACGGAATTATTCCTGAATTAGAACAGAAAATTAACATGGCTGAAAATACTGAAACAGAAAAAATGACATTACTTAGAAATAAAGTCACTGAAGATGAAATTGCCCATATTGTTGCCCGTTGGACAGGTATTCCTGTGGATAAAATGATGACAGGTGAAAAAGATAAGTTACTACAGATGGAAACTATTATTCACAAACGCCTAGTTGGTCAAGATAAAGCTGTTAAAGTTATTTCAAATGCTGTACGTCGTGCGCGAAGTGGCCTATCTGACCCTAACCGTCCTGATGGTTCGTTTCTATTTATGGGTCCTACTGGTGTGGGAAAAACTGAACTTACCAAAGCCTTAGCAGACTTCTTATTTGATACCGAGAAAGCTATTGTACGCATTGATATGAGCGAATTTATGGAAAAACACTCAGTTGCACGTTTGATTGGCGCACCTCCAGGCTATGTTGGTTATGAACAAGGTGGTGTATTAACTGAGGCTGTGCGTCGCAAGCCTTATTCAATTATTTTACTTGATGAAATCGAAAAAGCCCATTCAGATTTATTTAATATTTTACTACAAGTACTAGATGATGGTCGACTAACGGATAGTCAAGGTCGAACAGTTGATTTTAAAAATACTATTATAATAATGACTTCAAACCTAGGTTCTCACTTAATTCAACAAAACCTAGGAAAAGATATATCCGTTGAACTTACTAAAATTGTTAGTGAGCACTTCAGACCTGAGTTTATCAATCGCATTGATGAAATCATAACCTTTAAACCACTAGAAAAATCTCAAATCAAAGGTATTGCACTCAGACAAATTGAGATCTTATCATCACGTTTATCCAAACTTAATCTTAGAATAACATTAAGCGATATAGCCATAAGTTTGATTGTTAACAAAGGCTATAACCCTGTGTTTGGCGCCAGACCCCTTAAACGTACCATACAACAATTATTAGAAAACCCTTTGTCAAAAAAAATCCTTGCTGGAGAATTTTTATCAGACTCAACCATTCATGGAGATGTTAAAGATGGAAAAATCGTTTTCTATTAATCTATTTTTATATAATCAAACCCTGCTGCTACTAAATCGATTTTGTATTACAATACAACAGGAACTACTAATTCTCTCAAAAATGTAATATTTTTATAAAAATAGTATTTTATAGCAGATAAAAACAACCATTTTCCCATATTTTAAACCAACAATACTCTAGAACTAAATTATCACAAAAAATACTTTCTAAAAACAGATTTGTCTATGTATTGTATATCCTTAATAAGGATATACAATACATAGACAAATAAAAACCTTATTGCTAGAAAATTGATATTTAATTAAGTATATAATAAATATTATGGATAACTATAATAAAATTATAAAAAATGGGTTGTGGGATAACAATCAAGCCTTAGTTGCTATTTTAGGTCTATGTCCCTTATTAGCAGTTACCAATAATATTGTTAATGCAATCGGACTTGGTCTGGCAACTACATTTGTTTTAGTAATGTCTAATGTAACTGTTTCTATTTTTCGTAATCATATTTCAAAAGAAGTTCGTATTCCTATTTTTATCCTATTAATTGCTTCATTTGTAACAATTGTTGAATTAATGATGAAGTCATATTTTTATGATTTGTATTTGATATTAGGTATTTTTGTACCTCTAATTGTAACTAACTGCGCTATTTTAGGGCGTGCTGAGGCATTTGCCAGCAAGAACACTTGGGATAAGTCTATACTAGATGGATTAATGATGGGTATTGGTTTCTCTGTTGTACTTATTATATTAGGTGCAATGCGTGAATTAATTGGTAATGGTACTTTATTTGATCAATCTGTATTAATACTAGGTGATTTTGGTAATACACTTAGTATTACTGTGTTTAAAAATTATCAAGGCACTTTATTAGCTATTCTACCACCAGGAGCATTTATTGGTTTAGGACTTATTGTAGCAATGAAAAATAAATACGACTTGGAAAGAAAAAAATTATAAACCAATTAATAATACTTTTACTAAAATAAAGATAATAAGAAACTATAGTTCTTACCCCTAAGCTAATCACGGAAGAATTCTAATAAATTATTCTTCCTAAGAAACCTCGTGCTATAGTAACAAATAGTAAATTTAACATAATTTACTACATTAAACAAAATTTAGTAAGCAAATAAGTTATACTTACCTCTATCAGAGCATTCTTTATGCATGTTTTAAGGATAAAGCAAAAGCATTAGAATTTGACAATCATGAATTTATAAATCTTGGATACTATTCAAAATTATTTAAGCAGTGACATAATTGATATAACACTACTACTATCTCTGGCTCTTAATAAAAACCATGCTCAACTTATTTCTCATAATAATTATCAACTAAGTAGTAACGAAAACAATCAACTTAATCAATTCATCAAACACAGACAGTCCGGTGTTCCATTTGCTTATTTAAGCGGAACAAAAGGATTCTATCATCTTGATTTTAAAGTTACTCCTGATACACTCATCCCTAGACCTGAAACTGAACTATTAATTGATATTGCTTTAGGCTTGTTCAATCACAATCAAACTTGTGAAGTACTTGATTTAGGTACTGGTAGTGGAGTTATTGCCATAACAATAAGTAATAAAAATCCAAACTGGAATTTAACTGCAACTGATTTTTCAATCAATGCACTTGCAGTTGCTAAACAAAACACAAAAACAAATATTAATTTTCAACTAGGTAGTTGGTTTGAAGCTACTCCTAATCAAACATTCGATTTAATTATCTCCAACCCACCTTATATCAAACAAAATGATATTCATCTTAATGAATTAAGATTTGAGCCCCAAAGTGCGCTTATTTCTGGCAAAGATGGTTTAGATGATATTAAAACTATAATTAATAACACACCACAATTTCTCAATGAAAAAGGCTATCTATTATTAGAACATGGTTTCAATCAACAACATAAAATCATACAATTATTAAAAGATAATTTCTTCAAAATTCAAAAATTTAAAGACTATAACCAAAAAAATCGTGCAATTTTAGCACAAATTAAACATTAACAATTATAAAAAACTATCTTAGTATCAAAAATCAGCATTTAACAAACTTATAACTACTAATTTAATAATAGAACTGTACGTGCTTGAATAATAATCTCACATATACTGTATTAACTACATCAAGTAAGTAAAAAATTAACCATTTAACTACATTGTTAATATTTGCCTTTATATAATTAATTAATAGACATTCAATAATTTACTATATTCATATTCATCTCAGAAATTAGCATTTTAATTATTCATTATAGTACTAATTATATCTTTTTAACCAACCAAAATGGCAACTATGATGGATTTCTATATCAATTAATTTAGAAATTGGATATCGTTCTATAAAAACTAAACTTGATACATATCTCATTAGAAACTATAGAAGAGGTATTTAATAATATACCAGATGTTTTTACCCTTATTTTACCTATCGATTCATTACTTATATCTTCTATTATAAGCGTTATTAATTAAGGTTTAGTAGCAATAATATCTCAAACAATACTATCATTTGCGTCTCAAGCATAAATAAGGTAAAATAATTATAATAATATTATTAGTATAATATGCTTACATATAGCAACTTATTTAAAGTGATAATTATGTATACTAATAATTAATCAACTTAATCAATAAACCATCCTGTCTTTAAAGAATTACAACCAAACAAATTATAGTTTTGATAAATCTTATTGTACTATCAATAATTTAGGTGGGATTGATAACTCTTCTAGCTTTTAAATCTCAATAATTCTAACCTTATTTCTATCCAAAACTTAATTAAAATTACTTACTATAGATTAAATCTATTTAAAAAAAAATTCCAATTAAAAAAAATACTCTCCTTAACTAAAATTAGATATGATAGAATAATAAGGATATTCAGGTACATATAATTTATGAAACTAATTATTAGTTAATATGTTAAATAACATTAATTGAATAATTCTTTTAAAAGTTCTTATTTTACAATAAGAACAAAATAAAACAAAAGAAGTCGGTCTATAAGCCGGGTTCTGTAATAAATGGTCATTCATCTACGTGTTTTGTTACCAAAACGCTTTAGCGCTCTACCCACAAACTGCGCGAGCAACGTTATCGTTAGTCTATTTGAGCTTACTCCAAGTGGGGTTTTCCTTGCCACGATTGTCGCCAATCCCGCGGTGCGCTCTTACCACACCTTCTCACCCTTACCTATTAAAAATAGGCGGTCTAAATCTCTGCATCACTTTCCGTTATGTCGCCATACCTAGCCGTTAACTAACACTTTGCTCTATGGAGCCCGGACTTTCCTCTGAAGAGCAATCTCCAGCGACCATCCGACCAACTTCGAGATAATTATACTCTAAGTCTACATCTCTAAAGCTATTAAATTTACTCAAAAAAATAATTTCACTGAAATATTTACCAATTTGCTTAATGAATCATCTGAATATCTTTAAATATACTATGAATATTATTACCTTGAGTATCGACTGCAACTGTAACTGGCATATCTTTAACTTCAAATTCATAAATTGCTTCCATACCCATTTCTTTAAACGCAATTTTTTTAGCTTTTTTAATAGACTTAGAAATCAAATAAGCTGCACCGCCCACTGCAATAAGGTATGTAACCTTATATTTCTTAATAATTTGTATACTATCCTCACCACGTTCTGCCTTACCAATCATACCCAAGATATTAGTATTATCCAATATCATATCGGTAAATTTATCCATACGCGTAGCAGTAGTAGGACCTGATGGACCAATTACTTCATCACCAACAGCATCTACTGGGCCAACATAATAAATAAATTTATTATCAAAATTTACACCATCTGGAAGGCCTTCTCCATTATCAATCATTTCTTTAAGGTACCTATGAGCTACATCTCTCCCAGTAATGATTAAACCTGATAATAATAATGTATCTCCAATATGCCATAGAGCCATCTTTTCACGAGTTAGATTACTTAGATCAATTTTTTTATATTGAGTATAGTCCATCTCTAATTGAGGATAACTATCCATATCTACCTGAGGAAGTTGCGCCACCCCTGAACCATCAAGTGAGAAATGTAAATGACGTGTTGCCGCACAATTAGGAATTATTGCCACCGCTTGAGAAGAAGCATGAGTTGGGTAGTCTTTAATTTTAACATCTAACACTGTTGTTAAACCACCTAAACCTTGTGCACCAATGCCTAAATGGTTAATCTTATCGAATAATTCAAGACGTAATTTTTCAAGATTACTTGGATTAGATTTCTGAGCAATGTCTTTGATATCAATCGGTTCCATCAAACTCTGTTTCGCCATTAACATTGCTTTTTCAGCTGTACCACCAACACCAATACCAATAATACCTGGCGGGCACCAACCAGCGCCCATAGTTGGTATAGCTTTTAAAACCCAATCAACAAGATCAATATCTGGTTCAAGCATGCTAAACTTCGCCTTATTTTCAGAACCACCACCTTTAGCCGCAACAATAAAATTAAGTTGTTCGCCTTTAACAACTTTCATGTGAATAACTGCTGGCGTATTATCTTTAGTGTTAACTCTAGTAAATAATGGATCTTTTACAATAGAAGCTCTAAGGGGATTATTTACATAAGTAAATGCCTGTCTAACTCCTTCATTAATCATATCTTCTAATGATAAATTAGCTATCCAAGTAACTTCCATACCCACCTCAACAAACACATTGACAATGCCAGTATCTTGACATATTGGACGCTTACCAAAGACTGCCATTTTTGAGTTAATAAGAATTTGTGTAATAGCATTTTTTGCGGCTTTGTTAGTTTCTTTTTCATAAGCATTTGTCATCGCTTGAATAAAATCAGGACTATGATAATAAGAGATATATTGCAAAGCATTAAAAATGCTTTCTATAACATGTTTTTGTTGAATTTTCATATTTATAAGGTATTAATTATTACTGATTATTTATAGTATTATATCTCTTTATTTTACAAATATTTAATTGGAAATTTTTATGTTTAATTTTTTAAAAGGGCAAAGTCTTGATTTTTTAAAAGGGCAAAGTCTTGATTTTTTAAAAGGACAAAGTCTTTCTATAGACTTAGGTACAGCTAATACATTAATTTGTATGGATGGTGCTGTAGTACTAAATGAACCATCAGTAGTTGCTATTCATAATGACAGAAGATCACTAGAATCAACTGTTATTGCTGTAGGTCAAGATGCTAAAAATATGCTAGGCAGAACACCCGGTTCTATTGAAGCTATCAGACCTATGAAAGATGGCGTCATTGCTGATTTTAAAATTACTGAAAAAATGTTGCAGCATTTTATTCGTAAGGTTTTACGCTCTGGCTTTTTTTCACCAAGCCCTAAAGTACTTATTTGTGTACCTTGCGGTGCAACTCAAGTTGAGCGTCGCGCTATTAAAGAAAGTGCTGTTGGTGCAGGTGCGCGTGATGTTTATTTAATTGAAGAACCAATGGCAGCAGCGCTTGGTGCAGGTATGGCAATTGAAGAAGCTTCAGGAGCTATGGTTATTGATATTGGCGGAGGCACAACTGAGATTGCAATTATGTCACTTAATGGTATTGTATATTCTGATTCATTACGTATAGGTGGCGATGTATTTGATGATACAATTGTCAAATTTATACGTCGTGAACACGGCATTATTATCGGATACTCAACTGCTGAAAAGATTAAAGAAGAGGTGGGATCAGCGTTCAAATCAAGCGCTGTTAAAGAAATGCAATTTAGAGGACGTGATGTTGCTAAAGGAATTCCAGTGAGCTTCAATATAACTAATACTGAAATTTTACAAACATTAAAAGAACCACTTAAGATAATTATCAGTTCTATTAAAACTGCATTAGAAAAAACCCCTCCAGAGTTAAGTTCTGACATTGCCGAAAATGGCTTAGTCCTCACAGGTGGGGGCGCACTCTTAGATGGTATTAATAAGCTTATTAGTCAAGAAACTAATCTGCCAGTACGTATTGCTGACGATCCGCTTACTTGTGTTGCTCGCGGTGGTGGAGTTGCACTTAATATGATCTCTAAACATAATATAGGGTTTTTAGCTGCTGAATAGTTAAATATTGATTAATTATTTATAGGGCTTTCCAATATGAAGTTTCTTGAACTTTTTATCCCTGTCATTATCTCTATAATACTTATACTATCTGATTATAAATTTTCTTATCTTAACCATCTAAGACAATCAATTGAAACCTTAATATCACCCATCTATATGGTAGTGAACTTACCTTCACAGATATATACCTGGATTGATAATCAAGGTACTAGCAAAGATCAATTAACCATAAATAATAATAATTTACATCGTGAACTATTAAAACTTAAAGCTAGATTACAAACCTACAATGCCTTAGTACTTGAAAATAAAAAACTCCAAGCACTATTAGATTCAAGTTATACCGTAAAACAACAAAAATTTACTTTAGCCCGAATAAGTGAACTTAGCCAATCTAGACTTAAAAAACAAATTATTATTAACAAAGGTAGTAGTAGTGGCATTAAAATTGGACAAATAGCTTTAAGTTCTAAAGGTATTATTGGGCAAATATCGAGAACAACACCACTATATTCAACTATATTAATGGCTAATGATCCAACACAACACGTTCCTGTTAAAAATGGACGTAGTGGTGTTCGGGGTATTAGCAAAGGTATAGCTGAGAATAATCATCTATTAAATGTTGAATTTATAGAGCCTAATTTAGACGTTAAAGTAGGTGATGTATTTTTAAGTAGTTCTATCGGATCAAAATTTCCAGATGGATACCCAGTAGGAACAGTAATTAGCGTAGAAAAAAACCAAAACGAACCATTCTTACATATCCAATTAAAATCTGCTCAAATACCAGAACAATTAGAATTTGTCATTATTGTAACAGACTAACCATGAATTCACAACGTCGTCCCTATATATTTCTAATAAAGATTACTTTTTTTGCATTAATTTTAAGTGTAATACCTCTAAACAATCTGTTATTAGGCGCATCTGCATTTTGGTTATTACTTCTTTATATTTACTGGATAGTATATTTTTCAACCAAAGTAAAATTTTTTATTGCGCTTATTCTTGGCATACTTGTTGATATTCTACATGGTGATATTTTGGGACAAAATGCCTTAGCGCTTATTTTTAGTAGTCTATTTATTAGCAATATAAAGCAATCATTTTTTTTATCTAACCTAAGTACTCAACAAGTTTATGTATTTATATCTAGCAGTATTTATTTGGCATTTTTCTTACTAATCTTTGTATTAACACAAGGTTTTATCATTAACTATTACTTATTTTTAGCGCCATTTACTAGTGCATTCATTTGGCCAATAGTTCAGTTCTTACTATCAAAATGCAAAGCATAAATAATCCTCAATTTGAAAATAAAATACTCTTTTATAGACTTAGACTAGCACTTATTTTTATTTTTTTACTCACTGCTTTATTAATAATTAGAATTTACAATTTACAAATAGTAAACTATCAATATTACTTAAAAAAAGCTTTAAACAATCAAATACATACTCTACCAATAACACCTAGTAGAGGAAAAATATTTGATCGTAATGGTAATGTTTTAGCTACTAACAAACTAGCATTTAAACTGACCTTAACACAAGAAAAAACTAAAAACATTACAAAAACACTACAACAGCTAAAACAGTATGGATTTATCAATAATAAGGATATTAAAATATTTAATCAAAAAATAAAACATTATCAAAAATTTCATAGTATTCCAATTAAATATAACCTTAATGAGATCCAAGTTGCAAAATTCTTAATTAGCAATATTTTTATTGGTGTAGATATAGAACCTTATTTCCATCGAATCTATCCCAACCAAAATTCTAGCGTTCATGTTATTGGTTATGTTTCTAGAATGTCTAAAAAAGATAAACTTATTTATGATAAGAAAAACTATTTAGGCACTTTATTTGTAGGTAAAACTGGCATTGAAAAACAATACGAAACACTATTACATGGTACTAACGGCTTACAACAAATCGAACGAAATGTAAATGGTAGGGTTATTCACATCAAAATCATTAAGCCTGCTATTACTGGTAAGAATTTATATCTAAGCATAGACTTAGACATGCAAAAAAAAGCAGAAGCACTCCTTAAAGGAAAACGAGGCTCAATTGTGGTTATAGATGTCAAAAATGGCGAAATATTAACACTCGTTAGTACACCTATTTATAATCCAAACTGGTTTGTAAATGGTATATCACACACCAACTACAACCAATTACAAACATCAAAAAATATCCCTCAACTTAACCGTGCAATTCAAGGGTTATACCCTCCAGGATCTACAATTAAACCTATGGTGGCTTTAGCAGGCTTAGAAGAGGGAGTTATTACTAATATAAGTAGCACTTTTTGCCCAGGATATTACAAATTACCAAATGTTAAACGCAAATTTAACGATTGGAAAAAAACAGGACATGGACATGTCAATGTCAAAGAATCAATAACACAATCATGCGATGTATTTTTTTATGACTTAGCAAATAAACTAGGTATTGACAAATTACATAATAATTTAGACTTATTTAATTTTGGCCGAAAGACAAATATTGATATTCCTGGAGAAAATTCCGGAATACTACCATCTAAAACTTGGAAGAAAATTAATAAACATAAACCTTGGTATCGTGGAGAGACCTTGATTACAGGTATTGGTCAAGGATTTATAGCTGTTACTCCTTTACAGCTTGCAGTTGCCACTACAGCAATTGCCAACAAAGGTATTCTATTTAAACCAACCTTGCTTAAAAATACGCAAACATCTGATGATATCATCATCGAATCTAAAAAAGATAGTCATATACAAATTCCAATTAAAAATATTCAAAATTGGGAAGATGTAATTGACGGAATGAAACAAGCTATTTATGCACCTAAAGGTACTGCTAGAAAGCTCAATAAAGGTTTAACCTATACATTAGCTGGAAAAACTGGAACCGCACAAGTATTTAGTCTTGACAATACTATAGAACAGTATATTGAAGAAAAACTTGATGAAAGATTAAGAGATCATGCACTATTTACTGGCTTTGCCCCCATTGAAAATCCAGAAATAGCTATCGCTATTATTGTTGAAAATGCAGGTAATGGTAGCTCAAAAGCAGCACCAATTGCACGTCAAGTACTTGATGTATATTTTGATAAACAATTAAACAATACTTTGCCTTAATAAATTTCAGTCAATTGGGACTATTAAAATCGGTAAACACGCTTTAAATTAATATAATCATGGATGGTTAATTAATTATACAAAATAATTATTTTAGCCTTAGATCAGTCCCATTATAAGATTACTATAAAAATTTAATATTGCTTACTCTATCTCTAAACTATGTATTTTAACTAAATCTAGCCATCAATACTTAACAAGTATTTATATTTTCTTTCTCTAATAAAACTCCAAACCTACTGAAAACTCTTATTTGATGAACATCAAAGTATAGCCTTCAAAATGATCACTAAAAAATAATAAATTATTACTCATAGGTATCCATATCCTTGTTGTTGGTAAAATTCTTTCTTAAAAATTGAAAATTTATTAATTTCAATAGCTCTACGCATTTGTAACATTAGGTATTGGTAATAATAAAGATTGTGAATAGTATTAAGTCTTGCACCTAAGATTTCATTTTTTCTTTGCAAGTGATGCAAATAAGACTTAGAATAATTTTGACAAGTATAACAATGACAACACTCGTCTAATACTGAAGTATCAAGTCTATACCGTGCATTACGAATTTTAACAATACCAATTGAGGTAAACAAATAACCATTACGAGCATTACGTGTTGGCATAACACAATCAAACATATCAATACCACGTTCAACTGCTTCTACCAAGTCTTTCGGTGTACCAACACCCATCAAATATCTTAACTTATCACTAGGCAATTGACTTGGAAGATAATCCAATACCTTTATCATCTCTTCTTTAGACTCACCCACACTCAATCCCCCAATTGCAAATCCATTAAAACCTATTTCAACCAAAGTAGCTGCCGATTGCATACGAAAATCCTCATGCATGCCACCTTGAACAATGCCAAATAAGGCATTTTTATTATTTAAACGATCATGCTCATTTTTTGATCGTTGTGCCCATCGCAAAGACAATTGCATAGACTCATAAACTGTTTTTTTATCAGCTGGATAGGGCGTACACTCATCAAAAATCATAACAATATCTGAACCTAACTTCTTCTGTATTTGTATTGACTCTTCTGGCCCTATAAAAATTTTAGCACCATCTTTAGGTGAACGAAAATCTACACCTTTTTCACTAATTTTTCTTGTTTCTCCTAAACTAAATACCTGAAAACCTCCAGAATCTGTTAATATTGGACCTTTCCAATGCATAAAATCATGTAAATTTCCATGTGCTTGAATAACATCCGTACCAGGTGTAATCGCTAAATGAAAACTGTTTCCTAAAATCATTTGCGCACCTAAGCTGCTCAATTCTTCTGGCGTCATGGCTTTAACTGAACCATAAGTTCCAACTGGCATAAATGCTGGTGTTTCAACCTCGCCTCTATCAAAAATTATTTTGCCACGGCGTGCTAAATAATTTATATTTTTTAATTCAAATTTCATCACTTTTCTCATTAACTTGTAACTGCCATAATTTAGCATATTCACCATTAGACTCTAATAACTTAGCATGTGTTCCACATTCTTGTACTTTCCCATCTCCAAGTACAATAATTTTATTACTATCAATAATAGTAGATAGTCGATGTGCAATTACTAAAATAGTATGTTTGCTAGATAATCTCTTTAATGCTTTTTGAACCATCTTCTCTGAATAAGAATCTAATGCCGATGTTGCTTCATCAAAAATTAAAATAGGCGGATTCTTTAGAAGTACTCTAGCAATCGCTAAACGTTGTTTTTCACCACCAGAAAGTTTCAAACCACGTTCACCAACTAACGTATCATAGCCTTCAGGAAGCTTATTAATAAAGGCGTCAATAAAACTAAGTTTAGCTACTTTTTCCACTTCATGTTGGTTTGTATCTTGTTTTCCATAAGCAATATTGTAATAAATACTTTCATTAAACATTACAGTATCTTGTGGAACAACACCAATAACTGATTGCACAGAATGTTGATTCAAATTCTTGATATTTTGCCCATCAATTAATATTTCACCACTATCCACATCATAAAATCGAAATAATAATTTCGCCAATGTCGACTTTCCAGAACCAGACTTACCTACAATAGCTACTTTTTGTCCAGGCTCAATGACAAAACTAACTTCTTCTAATACTTTATTCTTACCTTTATAGGCAAAAGAAATACGCTTAAACTCAATCTTTCCTTGACCAATTTTTATTTTTGGTGCATCCTTAGAACTATTTACTTTTGATTGACGATCAAGTAAATCAAACATGTTATTCATATCAATAAAATTATGTTTAATCTGCCGATACACAATTCCTAAAGAACCCAATGGCATAAATAACTGTAATAACAATACTTGAATCATAATCATATCACCAAGACTCAAACTTTCATCAACAACACCTTGAGATGCGAAAATTAAAATGATAGTTATTCCTACAGCAATAACAGCACTTTGAACAAAGTTAAGCGCCGTCATTGAAGTAAAACTTTTAGTAGCAATATTTTCCCAACGAGTCATAGTTTCATTATAACGATTAACTTCAGCATCCTCTTGATTAAAATATTTAACCGTCTCATAATTAATTAAACTGTCCACTGCATTCATATTAGCCTCAGATTGCATATCATTCATCTGATAACGGTACTTCATACGCCAATTTGTAATAGCCAATGTAAAGCCTACATAAAAAACTACCGTTAAAAATGAAATACCAGCAAAGAAAATATCATAATTAAACCACAAAACACCAATCACTAAACATATCTCAAAAAATGAAGGAATGATGTTAAACACAAAAATCGATAACAAGGTAGATACACTTTGAGTGCCACGATCAACATCACGGGTAATACCACCAATACGACGATCAAGATGGAAAGACAAATCCAATGTATGTAAATGCTTAAATACACTAATTGCAATCAAACGCATAATATGATAACGAACACGTACAAAAATCGCATCACGAAGCTCATTAAATAACGAACTAGCAAGTCTAAGCGCACCGTAAGCAAAAAGTAGTCCTAACGGTAAAATTAGCAAGATATTAGTCTGATTTAAAACGTCAACGATTTCTTTTAAAACAACTGGCACTGCAACATTAGCAAATTTTGCAATAATCAAAAATAACATTGCCAAAATAACACGTATACGCATTTTTAACAAATAAGGAAATAACTTTTTTAAAACTTTAATGTCTCTGGTTTTAAAATCATAAGCCTTAGTTTTATTATCAGTACCACACATAATATATAAGATTATTATTGGGTAGAGGTACGTCTTTTTTACAAGTAATTTTTATCATTTTATTGGTTTTAAACTAACCTTGATTATGTAATAATTCCTGTTAACAAGATATATAACTAACTAAATAGGTATCATCACAAACCAATACTCTATTCAATAACATATAATATTAGTGGTTTTTACCTGATAAACAAGGGTTTGCAAATTTCAATTACTCTAACCCTTTAGGTGACATTAATATAAATTAAAATTTATATTTCCTATAAAAGTTGCTTTAATATCACTTTTAGTCTAATAATAGCCTCAAAATATAACTAAACCTTTATAAAATTATTTATCAATCTGATACGGACTACTTATAGGGCTTATTTTTTCTGTTCATTCATGTTATTTTTCCTAGGTAGAATACTATTAATTGTTTATGCAAAATATTTTCACAATTATATCTGAAATATGATAACAACTTTTTCGAAAAATGAAACCCAAAATATGACAATTGCACTCAAACTTGCCTTACAAGGAAGATACGGTGTAAAGTCTAATCCTATGGTAGGTTGTGTAATTGTTAAACATTCCAAGATTATTGCCAAAGGATATCACAAAAGTTTTGGCCAAGAGCACGGAGAAATTAATGCCTTAAAACAAATTAACTATAAAGCTCTGGGTGCTACACTCTACGTCACTCTAGAACCTTGTTCACATCAAGGGAAAACACCGTCTTGTGCACAAGCCATTATTAACTCAGGTGTTAAAAAAGTTATTATCGCTATGCTTGATCCTAATCCTCTAGTCAATGGTAAAGGGGTTGTTATACTTGAATATGCAGGTGTTGAGGTTAAAATTGGTCTTTTAAAAAATGATGCATTAATTCTTAATCAAGGATTTATTAAGCGTATACAAACTAATAAGCCTTTTGTACGTTGTAAAGTAGCTATGAGTATTGATGGGAAAACCTCAATGAGTTCAGGTGAAAGTAAATGGATTACCTCAAAAATTGCAAGATTAGACGTACAAAAACTACGTGCCAATCACCAAGCAATTATAACTGGATCAGGTACAATTATTAAGGACAATCCTTTAATGACAGTACGTCTTGATGATGTTAATTCAAAACCACTACGTATTGTAATTGATAGTAAGAATCAAATAACAGATACCTCGCTTAATATATTTAACACTGATGCACCAACACTAATCCTAAACCCGGATAACACCAAGGTACTTGCCTCTGGCAAACTAGATCTTAATAATGTATTAATCCAACTAGGCAATCAAGGTATTAATAATGTTTTACTTGAAGCAGGTCCTAAACTGATTGGAGCTATGATTAAAATGAAATTAATTGATGAGTTTATTATTTATATGGCTCCTATATTAATGGGCAGTGATGCTAATTCAATACTTAATCTAGTTATTAAAGATATGACTTATAAAATCAAACTAGATATTATTGATGTTAAGATGATAGGTAACAATATTAAAATAACTGCTACTTTAAAATGAATAACTTAACTAATAAGCACATAATCATTGGTGTTAGTGGCTCTATTTCAGCTTATAAAGCACCTGATATTGTGCGTCGGTTACAAGATTTTAATGCTAAGGTAAAAGTAATTCTTACCAAAGGAGGCGCCAAATTTATTACTAAATGGTCATTACAATCAATCTCACAAAATAAAGTCTATCATAATTTATGGGATGAAGATGCTGAATTTGGCATGATACATATTGAACTTGCTAGATGGGCAGATGCTATTTTAATAGCTCCTGCTAGCGCCAATACTATTACCAATATCGCTATAGGTAAAGCTAATGATTTATTAAGTAGTGTTGTCTTAGCAAGTGACGCATTATTGCTCATCGCACCTGCTATGAACCTAAAAATGTATCAATCTAACGTTCTTCAAAACAACTTATCAATACTTACTAATCGGCATGCAATCATTATTAAACCAGGATCTGGTGAGCAAGTTTGTGGCGATATTGGTATGGGAAAACTCGCAGAGCCATCAAACATCGCAAAACAAGTGGTTCAGCAGTTCATTAGCACAAAACTAACTGGTAAAAAAGTACTAATTACTTTAGGTTCTACTATTGAAGCAATTGACCCAATTAGATTTATTTCTAATCACAGTAGTGGAAAAATGGGTATGGAATTAGTCAATACTTGTATCGAATCAGGAGCATCAGTAACCTGTATTTATGGCAATATCACCACCACTCTAAATGCAAAATCTAACAACATATCAATTGTTAACGCACAACAGATGTATGATAAAGTCATGGATAATATTACTAATCAAGATATTTTTATTGCTTGTGCAGCTGTAAGTGATTTTTCTGCTAAAAATACAAAAAATCAAAAAATCAAAAACAATAGAAGAAATCTAACACTTGAACTTATTCCAAATAAAGACATATTAGCAGATGTCTGCAAATTAAAAGAAAAACCTATTTGTATAGGGTTTGCTGCAGAAACACAAAATATGCTAAAAAATGCTAAAAATAAGCTTAAAAATAAAGGTTGTGATGTCATTATTCTAAATGATGTTTCAAATGCTAATTTTGGCTTCAATACGGATGAAAACGAAGTAACTTTTTTAAGTAAAAATTTAAACAAAAAAATTGCTAAAAGTAGCAAAAAAAAAGTAGCAAAAAAAATACTTGAAATATTTATTAAAGAATACTTTTAAATATTAAAATAACACTGTTAAATCAACACCCAATAGACTTACTCACAATACTGTGGATAAACGTGTTAATATCTCATTAAAAAGTACTTAAAACACTTATATATTACATCTTTTTGTGGTTTTAAATAAAAATTAATCAGTTATATTTTTTAATTAAAAATCAATAACTTATATAAACTTATATAAGATCACTACCTGAAAAAATATCTATTAAATTATTTAAAAACACTTTAGAGGAAAACTTAACAAGTTTAACGTGTTAAATTAAGACTTTATTGATATATTTAACGACAATAAATTAATAATACCTCTGATTATTATGTTAGTTTATCATTTAACAAAACCTTAACAATTAAACTCTGTATTGCGTGCAATCTTTGCTATTTTCATCATTTTTAAATAATGTAAAATACAAGATTATAAGATTTAATTAAACCTTATCTATTTTTTAAATAAGTCACAAATTTGTAATATAATATCTAATAAGTATAATTAGGATTTCTTTAAATCCATCAATAGCATCTTAGTATTATTTTTAACCTGTACATATATAAACTTATATTTGATTCTATATTTTTATGTTACGATTACTAGTCAACATACAAAATATAAATATGTTCTAGATTATTCGGTTAATCTAACATTCAAGTACTGATTAACCCTAACATAATACCTTATCTTTAATAACCAGATATTTATAATCCATTCTTGAATATCAACTTAATCAATACACTTGTAAAGTATTATTTTAATTTTTAAAAGTGATTTAATTTATAGGGAGCCATATACTCTACTTGCTAATGATAATAAACTTTGCTTACCTGATCTTGAGCTAAGACATTAACAGCATCAATTAACTGCTGATTAGGTGCCACTAAATAAACTTTGTTTAACAACATACTACCTATTAAATTATCAACAATATAAGTTATTTTAACTGGGCAATTGCCCTTATATTCAATCAGAATCTTAATAAGTTTATCAAAAATTGATTGGTGTTTAGTGTTTAATAATACTTCAAAACCCTTGGCATAACTTATTTTTACTTGCTCAATATTTTCAATTTTATTAACCACTAGTTGCCATTGATTTCTAAAATCTTTATTAATATTACCAGAAATAACCACCACTTCATCAATCATAAGTTGATTACTCACTAAAGTTAGAGTTTTCGTAAATACCACAGCATTTAATGACGTAGAGTCATCTTCAATTGTAATTATAGCAATTTGCTCTCCATTCTTAATAGAGCGATAACGTAGATCTGAAATTAACGCTAATACACGTACATCTCTATTATTTCTAAAGACAATCTTAGAAGGTAATACTACATTAATGTTCTTTAAATCGGTCACTGTATACTCATTAGTAGGGTGATTATAAAAATAATAGCCCAGCACGCTTTTTTCTAATTGTAATCTTTTTTTAAACGAAAAACTTGGTGCTAAAAGATAACGTGTTTCATATTCACTATGTGGAAATAATCCATTCTGACCAGAAAAATAGTCACTTTGTTTTTGTTCCGCTTGTCTAATAGCTATAGGATAAGTTTTAATTAGACTCTCCCTATTCACGCCTAATATATCAAAAGCACCACTATAAATTAATGCTTCAATAGCACGTTTATTCAAATAACACTTTTCAATTCTAGAACAAAATTCGAATAAATCCTTGTAGGTACCATTAGCACTACGTTCAAATACAACCGCATCAACCAAGGCTACACCAACACCTTTAATTGCACCAAGACCATACAAGACTGTCTTTTCATCAAGAATGCTAAATTCGTAATTAGACTCACACACATTTGGACCATTAACAATCAACCCTATTTGACGGGTCTCGCTTATAGTAAATGAAACCCTATCCGTATCATCCATCATGCCAGATAAAACTGCAGCCATAAAAGGAGCTGGATAATGAGACTTAAGCCAAGCAGTATGATAAGAAACATATGCATATGCCACCGAATGAGACTTGTTAAAACCATAGCCTGAAAACTTATCAATCAAATCAAAAATTTCATTGGCTTTTTTTTCATTAATACCCTTTTCAGCAGCACCTTTAACAAAAACACTACGTTGACGATTCATTTCGCTAGCTTTTTTCTTACCCATCGCGCGCCTAAGCAAATCTGCACCACCTAAAGAATATCCTGCCATCACTTGTGCAGATTTCATTACTTGTTCTTGATATAAAAATACACCATTAGTTGGTTTAAGAATTTGTTCTAGCATAGGGTGGGGATACTTAATCTGTGCACCATGTTTTACATTAATATAATCATCTACCATACCTGCATCTAATGGACCTGGACGATATAATGCCAGCATTGCAACAATATCTTCAAAATTATCTACTTGAAGTTTCTTTAAATAACTACGCATCCCTTTAGACTCTAATTGAAAAACACCAGTTGTATCACAACTTTGAAGTAGTTTATAAACTTTTTTATCATCTAATGGTAAAGTATCTAAGTTAATCGGTTCATCTGATAAACCATTAATACTAATTAGTTTAATGGCCTTGTGAATAACTGTTAAATTAGATAATCCTAAAAAATCAAACTTAACCAAACCAACTGCCTCAACATCATCCTTATCGAATTGAGAAACTACTCTATCATTCTCACCATAGCCTTTATATACTGGACAAAAATCACTAATTTTACTAGGTGCAATCACTACTCCACCTGCGTGAGTACCAACGTTTCTTACTAAACCCTCTAATTGCTTAGAAAGATTAATTAATGCTGTTACACTTTCTTCTGAATCATAACGAGCTCGCAATTCTTTAGAACCCCCTTTCTTAGGCTCACTCAAAGCTTTTTCAAGTGTCACCCTTAAATCGTTAGGAATTAACTTTGATATTTTGTCACTAAACCCATAAGGATGTCCCAAAACACGCCCTACATCACGCACTACACCTTTAGCCGCCATCGTACCATAGGTAATAATTTGTGAAACCTTCTCATGACCATACTTTTTAGCTACATAACTAATCACTTCATCCCGACGATCAGTACAAAAATCAATGTCAAGATCTGGCATTGAAACTCGCTCTGGATTTAGAAAACGTTCAAATAATAATTCATGCTTAATTGGGTCAACATTAGTAATACCTAGAACATAAGCCACTAAAGAACCAGCACCTGAACCACGACCTGGACCTACTGGTATATCATTTTCTTTTGACCATCTAATAAAGTCTGCTACAATCAAAAAATAACCTGAAAATCCCATTTGAATAATAATATCAAGTTCAAATTTTAAACGTTGTTGATAAATATTAACATCTACCTTTAAGTTTTTCAGACGTTGAACCAAACCACTCTCTGACTCTTCACTAAAAAATTGTTCTATAGTTAAGTGTTCTGGAATAGGAAAATCTGGCAAATGATTCCTTTTAAATAACTCAAAATGTACATTACAACGTTTAGCTAGCTCTAATGTATTTTCTAAAATTTCTGGTAAATCAGAAAATAACTTATGCATTTGTTCAGGTGATTTTAAAAATTGCTGATTAGAAAAATGTCGCTTACGCTGCGTGTCATCTAAGAGGCTACCCTGAGAAATACAAATCCTAGCCTCATGTGCATCAAAATCACTTTCATTTAAAAATTGTACATCATTAGTTGCCACAACAGCAATATCAAGTTCAAGTGCCAATTTAATACAAAGATGTAAATGCTTTTCATCAAACTCCCTTGAAGTTCTTTGAACACCTAAATAATAACGATCAACAAAAATAGCATGCCAAAACTCAGATTTATGCTTAGCTTCAACTATTTTATTTGATATTAAATATTTAGCTACATCACTATAAATAGGAGTTGCAATCATGATCAAGCCTTGATTATAGTCAATTAACTCTTGCTGTGTTATGCTGACACGCTCACATGAACGTCCTTGAGTATAAGACAAAGAAATCAATTCAGAAAGATTAAGATAGCCTTGATGATCTTGACATAATAATAAACCTGAAGAAAACTCACCTTCCTTGTCTTTAATATTAATTCTAGCACCAAATATTGGCTTTATCTTAGCAGCAATAGCGTTTTGATAAAATTTAACTGCTGCAAAAAGATTAGATTCATCCGTTAATGCAATTGAATCCATGCCAATTTCTTGTACTTTTTCAATAAATTTTGAAATACGTACTACAGAGTTTTCAACTGAAAACTCACTTTGACAATGTAGATGTACAAAACCAGGATTAACCATTAAAAATAATTAAAATAAATTTGATGAATACTTACCTATTTTACAAGTCTAAACAAACTAATCTTAAATACTTAATTTTATTTTAAATAGCGCTAATTTTCAAAAAAATATATAAAAAAATTTCAAATATAAAACAACAGAATATTAGAAAACTTAATATATCTTTTTATAATAAACAATAGAAAATAGAAGCATTATATATATATAAACCCACTAAATTTTCTTAGAACCTAGGACCTGCTGTTTTTGCTAAAATAGTTTGTAATGTTGCATTAACTGTTTGCTTATAAGCTTTATTTGCCAAGATAAGTGCCGCAACATTTTTACCTGATTTATACAATTTTCTGGCTTCTTTAATCATTTTTCCAGTATCACGCCATGCCATACTTTCAGCAAGATTATCTTTATAGCCAGTTTCAGCTGCCGCAATAACAGACTTAAATGAATTAGAGTCATTGTTCCAATTATGCAAACTACCCATGTAGCCAGCCAGAGCTGTTAAAGTAAATAATAATAAAGCTATTAATAATACTCTTTTTATTAGCATCTCTCTCCTATTTTCTATATCTATCGACAGTAATTTTAAGACCATTACTCATTGCCTGGTGGAAAAATTCCATATTACGAAGGGCTTCTGTTTGAGGTTTTAATGGATTAGCGCGCATATTCTTTAAACAACTAGAGTAGCGACGATGCAATGTACCCATACCACTCCATTTTACGCGATACATAGGTATGTGAGTAGTATGCCCTAATACAGGAGATAGAATATCAGCACGAGCTTTTCTACCTGCGTTATAAACATGACAATCTGCACAAGACATATTAAACTGACCACGCTTGGCATAAAAGAAAATCTTACCTTTCTCATAAGCCGCTTTAGCACCAAAAGACTCAACTTTTACATTAATCTTTTGTCCAGCTGCTTGGTCTGAAATCCAAGCGCTAATACGAGCAATTTTACCTTTATTGTAATTTAATTTATTACCAGTTTGGTTTTGATAACAATTTTTAATTGCAGTTTCAAGTGTGACTACTTGCTGAGTCGATTCATTAAAGTATGGATGTTTAATACGAGCTACTACTGGGTCTTTCAGTGAAAGACATTTGTTAAGACCAAACTTCAAATACTCCTTGCCACCATCCTCCACTGCCTCCTCATAAGGAGGAATACCATCTAAAATTTCTTCAAATTGTTCCCTTGAATCTTGATCAATCATATATACACCATCGGTATAGTCTGCAAATTCAACACTCGGAAAAATTGTTTTAAAATGATTAATAAGGGCCTTTTGGTCAAATTTAACATCAGCTAATACCACACTAACTAAAAAACCTAAACAAACCATTATGGTTATTATTTTTTTCATTAATTTCACATCAGTAATTATAAACAGTTATTTAGACTTTGCAGTCGCAGAACCTATTTCATCTTTATTGTCTTTGTACTTAAGTTCAATTATATCGCCTTTCTTACCAGTTACCTTAAACTTAAAATATGGATTTTTAGAAATCGAGCTACCAATATCAGCATCTACAACTTTGTTACCATTATGTAATATAACTATATTTTCAATATAATTCGCTGGGACTATTTTACCTTTTTTCTTACGTAAACCTGTTTCCATAGGGTGTTTAATTAAACATTTAATACTAATTACACCTTTTCTTGCCTTGGGTTTTAATTTAATACTTGCCATTTATATATACTCCATTTTAATATAATTAGTTAATTAACCACCACAACCACCAATTGTTACCTTAACTTCTTGAGTTCTAGAAGTTGTTATTCCACCCGCTGTCACTAACGCTATAACTGAAGAAGTTCTACCCATCTTAACACGGGTAGAAACATAACCATGAGCACCAGATAAATTAAATGAAGCCGCCAAGGGTGTAGAATTATTTTTAATATAAAAAGAAATATCTGTTACATCTTTAATTTTAGATGCGTCCACTGTCATAGGAACTACCTCACCATTTTCAGCAATCTTAGGTGCTTTAAATTTAAATAAGCCTTTTTTAGAACTTACAACCGAAGTACTTGCTATGTCTGATTTATCCTTAAAACTTGCAGAATTAGCAAAAACCATGCTTGGTGTTAATAAACCTGCACTTACTGCTGTAGCAACTGCAGGACCTGCTATTGCACTTTTTAAAAATAATCTTCTTTTCATATTGTTTTCCTTATTTTGAATAAATAAAATCTGTAATTTGATCAATTTGATTTTCAGTTAACACTTGATGCTTACCAAATGGAGGCATAATTGAATATGGATTTTTAATTGTTGCATCCCAAATTTGTTTTCTTAAATCAGCCTTATTTGGAAATCTTTCCTTCATTGCAAATAATGGTGGTCCAATTGTTCCTGGCAAACTACCACCTGGAATCATATGACATGCTAAACAATTTCCCAACTTACGACCAAAAGTTACTTCTTCGCTAGTCATCTCTTTAGCACCTGTTTGTGCTGATATCATAAATAATGTTATCAATATCAAAACTGTCGAGATAGAAGAAATAGTTTCCTTCATGTTGTTCTCCTATTTATATAAATCAACAAGATAATTAAACCTTGATAAAAATGAATGATATAGCACTTAAAAATACTTTGCAACTCTTTTATTAAAACGTTATATTATAATATTCTTTTTTAAAAAAAATTTAGCACAATGTTAGTGCTTTATAACTTTATTCAAGAATAATTTTTCGTATCAAATATAACTAATAATATTTTTAGTTATATTTTATCCACTTAAACTTGCTGTGCAGCTTTGATCAATGCTTGAGCTTTATGCATAGTCTCATCCCATTCTGATTGCGCTGTAGAATCATAAACAATACCTGCTCCAGCTTGAATATAAAGTATTTGCTCCTTAATCACGGCAGTACGAATAGCAATTGCCATATCCATACATCCATGCCAAGACAAATAGCCAATTGCACCTGAATAAATATTTCGTTTTAATGGTTCAACCTCATTGATAATTTCCATTGCTCGAACTTTAGGAGCGCCACTGAGTGTACCTGCTGGAAAAGTTGCTTTTAAAACGTCAATCACACTCACGTCATCTTTAAGCTCACATTCAACATTTGATACAATATGCATTACATGCGAATAGCGCTCAACAAACATTCTATCGGTCAACTTAACTGTACCAGTTTTTGCAATACGACCTAAATCATTACGACCTAAATCAATCAACATTAAATGTTCTGCGATTTCTTTTTCATCATTCAATAAGTCTTGTTCTAACTCTAAATCTTGAGCATGATCTTTACCTCGTGAACGAGTACCAGCCATAGGTCTAACAGTTGCACGTCTATTGTTATCTACACGAGTGAGAATCTCTGGTGAAGAGCCAATAATCATAATATCATCTAAATTAAGATAATACATATAAGGTGACGGGTTAAGACGTCTAAGTTGTCTATACAACTCAATTGGTGACGCTTTGAATGTTGCACTAAGTCTTTGTGAAGGAACTACCTGCATAACATCACCAGATTTAATATATTGTTGAATAGTATCAACAGCAATTTTATAGTTTTTCTCACCAAAACTAGACGTAAAATTTACATCACTAAAATGATGAGATTGATAATCTTTTTTAATTAAAGGTTGGTTAATCTGACGCTTGATTTTACTAAGTCTTAATTGTGCATCTTCAAAAGCTTGTTTAACTGGATTAATGTGTGTTATTAAAAAAGCTTTATTAGCTAAATTATCAAATACCACTAAATCATTAGATACCATAAGCATAATATCTGCAATATTAAACTCATCTTTTTGCTTAGAAAATTTTAATTTTGGTTCAATATAATGAATAATCTCATAACCAAAATAGCCAACTAAACCACCATTAAACTCTGGCAAGTTATTAATCTTTGGTACACTGTATTTCTGTTGATATTTTTCAATCCATAATAGTGGATCTGCCACTATAAGTGATTCAAGCAACTGTGCATCTTGTTCAATACGTACCTCATTGCCAAATACTTTAATGACAGTTTGTGCACTCAAGCCAATGATTGAATAACGACCCCATTTCTCTCCACCTTGCACGGATTCAAAAAGATAAGAATAAGGTGTATCTGCCAGTTTTAAATACAAACCTAATGCGGTATCAGTATCTAAAATCACTTCCTTAAAAACAGGAATATGATTATAACCTTGTTTAACAAATTGATTAAAACTAGATTGATTCATATAATAAAATTTATTGTAATAAAAAACCACATCAATTTTAATTAATGCGGTTTTCCTTTTCTAAACAAAAGTTAAATATCACTCCTCTTACGTTTGTTCCTCTGCTTCCTTTAATTGATCAGATAATGCTTGTTGTGCATCAACTGTTTGCGTAGTAATACTTTCAACATATTGAGCACGACGCACTTGATGATGTTTAAAGCCTGTACCTGCTGGAATCAATCGACCCACAATCACATTCTCTTTCAAACCTTGGAGTGTATCTACACGTCCTGTTGTTGAAGCTTCTGTCAGAACACGAGTTGTTTCTTGAAACGAAGCAGCAGAAATAAACGATTCAGTTGCTAAAGATGCTTTAGTAATACCCATTAGCAGCCTTTGATAATTAATCAAATCCTTTCCCTGTGCTTCTAGTTGATAGTTCATTTCGATCACTCTTCCATATTCAGCAGTTTCACCATTAACAAATGACGAATCTCCTGCATCAAGAATTTCAACTTTACGTAACATTTGTTTAACAATCACCTCAATATGCTTATCAGAAATATTAACACCTTGTAACCGATATACATTTTGTACTTCTCTAACAACATAATTAGCCAATGCTTCAACGCCTAATAGGCGTAAAATATCATGCGGATTAGATGGCCCGTCTGAAATTACATCACCTTTTTCAATCGTCTCACCATCAAATACATTAATTTGACTCCATTTATGGATCATCATTTCAGTAGCTTTACCTTCTGAACTAGTAATAATTAAACGATCTTTAGATTTAGTAGAGTTGCCAAAACTAATAACACCAGTTGCCTCTGCAAGAATGGAATGATCTTTAGCCTTACGTGCTTCGAATAAATCAGCAACACGTGGCAAACCACCTGTAATATCACTTGTTTTAGACAAATCTTTAGGGATTTTAGCTAATACTCCACCTGCTTTAATCACTTGATTATCATCTAGATTAATCTTAACAGTCGATGGTAGATAATGTGTTGACAATACAACTTCAGAATCATTTTCCTCAACCATTTTAATTAACGGCTTTAACCCCTTTGCTGCTGTTGATCTTTCAGCTTCATCAATCATCTCAAAGAACGTTAAACCTGTCAATGGATCAGTATTTTTATTAACTGTCATTCCCTCAACAAAATCTACAAAAATAACGCGACCTGCTTGCTCAGAAATAATAGGATGTGTATGAGGGTCCCAATCAGAAATCTTATCTTTTGCTGTAACTGCACCGCCTTCTTGTACATGTACAATTGCACCATAAGGGATTTTATAACGTTCAACCTCTTGACCTTTGTTATTACGAATCGTTACTTCAGAAGAACGAGAAATGACCACTAAATCATTATTTTCATTAGTAATTGATTTTAAATTTTCAAAATGTGCAATACCATCAGTATTAACATTAATACTACTGACTGCAGTAGAAGCAGATGCAGCACCGCCAATATGGAAAGTGCGCATAGTTAACTGTGTACCTGGTTCACCAATGGATTGTGCTGCAATAACACCAATTGCCTCACCTACACCAATTTTATGACCACGTGCCATATCATTGCCATAGCATGATGAGCACACACCATAACGTGTATCGCAAGTAATAGAAGAACGTACTTTAATCGATTCAATGCCTAATTCATTAATCTTATCTGAATCATCCAAAGATACTAAATGACCTTTTTCTAAAAACACCTCTACTGAATCAGGCATTAACACATCTTCAGCTGTTACTCGACCCAAGGTTGCTGTACCTAAGGTTTGTACAATATTACCACCATCAATTACTGCCTTCATAATCAAACCATTATCAGTACCACAATCGTTTTCAGTAATAACCAAATCTTGTCCAACATCTACCAAACGTCTAGTCAAATAACCAGAATTTGCTGTTTTCAGGGCTGTATCAGCTAATCCTTTACGTGCACCGTGCGTAGAAATAAAGTATTGCATATTGTTTAGGCCTTCACGAAAATTAGATGTAATTGGTGTTTCAATAATTGACCCATCTGGCTTTGCCATTAATCCACGCATACCTGATAATTGACGCATTTGTGCAGGAGAACCTCTAGCACCTGAATCAGCCATCATGTAAACCGAATTAAACGAGGCAAGCTTCTGAATCTTGCCATCAACATCAGTAAAATTTTCAAAACCAATTTCATCCATCATGGCTTTTGCCACTTTTTCAGAAGTACGTGACCAAATATCAATCACCTTATTATAACGTTCACCATCAGTCACAACACCTTTGGAAAATTGCTCTTGAATATCTTTAACTTGGATTTCTGCTTGTTCGATCATTTCAGCTTTAGAATCTGGAATAATCATATCATTTGAACAAAATGAAATACCTGATTTGGTTGAATATTGAAAGCCCATATACATCATTTGGTCAGCAAACATAACTGTTTGCTTTAGTTCTTGAGTACGATAACAAACATGAATTAGATTAGAAACTACTTTCTTACTAATAGCTTCATTGATTAAATTAAACGACAAACCATTTGGCAAAATTCTTGAAAAAATAGCACGACCTACTGTAGTATCAACAATACGTTTAGAACTTGGTTCAAACTTACCATTAACTTTCTGATAATCTTGAATACGTAGTTTCACCTTTGCATGCAAGGTAACACTATCAGACTCATAAGCATTAAGCGCTTCAGTTGCATTTACAAAAATTAGGCCCTCACCTTTTTGATTAATCATCTCACGAGTCATATAATAAAGACCTAAGATAACATCTTGCGATGGAACAATAATAGGTTCACCACTAGCAAGATGTAATACATTGTTAGAAGCCAACATTAATGTTCTTGCTTCTAATTGTGCCTCTTCAGATAAAGGTACATGTACTGCCATTTGATCACCATCAAAATCAGCATTAAACGCACCACACACAAGTGGATGTAACTGAATAGCTTTGCCTTCAATCAGTAATGGCTCAAATGCTTGAATGCCCAAACGGTGTAATGTTGGGGCACGATTTAGTAAAACTGGATGTTGATGCACGACTCTCTCTAAAATATCCCACACTTCTGGTGATTCGCTTTCAACCATTTTCTTTGCAGCTTTAATAGTTGAGGCTAAACCTTTAGTTTGTAGCCTATTATAAATAAATGGCTTAAATAATTCTAATGCCATTTTCTTAGGTAGACCACACTGATGTAACTTAAGGTAAGGCCCACAAACAATCACTGAACGGCCTGAATAATCAACCCGTTTACCTAATA
The DNA here is from genome assembly GCF_014706615.1 of Candidatus Vesicomyosocius sp. SY067_SCS001. Lineage (NCBI taxonomy): Bacteria > Pseudomonadati > Pseudomonadota > Gammaproteobacteria > Pseudothioglobaceae (SeqCode) > Candidatus Vesicomyidisocius > Candidatus Vesicomyidisocius sp. SY067_SCS001. The sequence continues at coordinate 783,613 of NZ_CP054877.1, forward strand.
AATTTTGACGGAAACGTCCTTGCTTACCCTTAATCATATCTGATATAGACTTCAAAGGACGACGATTATTACCCATCACAGCACGACCACGACGACCATTATCAATTAATGAGTCTACCGCCTCTTGTAACATACGCTTTTCATTACGAACAATAATTTCAGGAGCATCTAGCTCTAATAAACGTGCTAAGCGATTATTACGGTTAATCACACGACGATATAAGTCATTAAGGTCTGAAGTTGCAAAACGACCACCATCTAATGGCACTAAGGGACGTAAATCAGATGGAAGAATTGGTAATACTTTCAATACCATCCATTCAGGTTTATTGCCAGATTGGATTAATGAATTAACCAATTTAAGACGTTTATTATACTTTTTAAGTTTAGTTTGACTTTTTGTATTTAAACTATCTTCACGTAAATTAGCCGCCTCAACCTCAAGTTTCATATCAGACAAAACATCTTGAATAGCTTCCGCACCCATTTTCGCTTCAAACTCATCATCACCATATTCATCTAATGCGTCAAAATACATTTCTTCAGTTAATAGCTGCTTATGAACAAGTGGTGTTGAGCCCGGATCAGTCACCAAGAATGCTTCAAAATAAAGTACACGTTCAATATCCTTAAGTGTCATATCCATCAATAACCCCAAACGTGAAGGCAAAGATTTTAAATACCAAATATGCGCGACTGGTGCTGCTAATTCGATATGACCCATTCGTTCACGACGAACCTTAGAATAAGTTACTTCAACCCCACATTTTTCACACACAACATTGCGAAATTTCATACGCTTGTACTTACCACACAAACATTCAAAATCTTTCATTGGTCCAAATACCTTAGCACAAAATAAACCTTCTCTTTCAGGCTTAAATGTACGATAATTAATAGTTTCAGGCTTTTTAACCTCACCATATGACCATGAACGAATCTTCTCAGGAGAAGCTAGTCCAACTCTAATTGCATCAAAATCTTGCTCTTTTTGCTCTAACTTATGAATTTTTAATAAATCTCTCATTGAATCCTCCTAATTAGTGTTGTTCTAACTCAACATCAATACCTAACGAACGAATCTCTTTCACCAAAACATTAAACGATTCTGGCATGACTGATTCTGTTAAATTCTTACCATCAACAATACTCTTGTACATTTTTGCTCGTCCTGCAACATCATCAGATTTAACTGTTAGCATCTCGCGCAATGTGTGTGCCGCACCATAAGCTTCTAATGCCCACACTTCCATTTCGCCAAACCTTTGTCCACCAAACTGGGCTTTACCACTAAGCGGTTGTTGTGTTACTAATGAGTAAGGACCAGTAGAACGTGCATGCATCTTATCATCAACTAAATGGTTTAGTTTTAACATATGCATATAACCGACTGTTATATGACGATCAAATGGTTCACCTGTACGACCATCATATAATTGTTCTTGACCAGACTCTGGCAAATCGGCCAATCTAAGCAATGATTTAATATCTTTCTCTCTAATACCGTCAAACACTGGTGTTGCCATTGGCACACCTTCACGAAGATTATTAGCTAATTCAATAATTTCTTCATTACTAAATAATGTTAAATCTTCTTTCTTACCATGAAGGTTGTAAACCTTGTCTAAAAATACTCTAATCTGTTGAACCATATCAGAACGTTTTTCATCTAATATAGCAGCAATTTTATGGCCTAAACCTTTAGCAGCATAACCTAAATGAACCTCTAGTACTTGACCTACATTCATGCGTGATGGCACTCCTAACGGATTAAGTACGATATCTATAGTAGAGCCATCTGCAAGATAGGGCATGTCTTCAACTGGAGATACACGTGAAATTACACCTTTATTTCCATGGCGTCCAGCCATCTTATCGCCTACCTGCAGTGTTTTACGGGTTGCTACGTAAACCTTAACCATCTTCATAACACCTGGTGGTAATTCTGCACCTTCGTTAATTTTAGCTTTTTCTTTTTTAAAGAATTTCTCAAACTCAACTTTCTTAGCTTTGGCTTGTTTAACCAGTACTGCTACTTCTTTATTCACAGTTGCGTTTTCAACTTTAAACTTGGCAATGTCTTTATTATCAAATTTTTTCATCAATTTTGTACTTAATCTCTCACCTATTCTAATATCACCGATAGATTTACTTAGTACATTACCTAAAAGTTTCAAACGAATGCGACGAAAAATATCACCATCAATAATACTAAATTCATCATCAATATCTTTTTTAATTCTCTCTAAACGTTCTGCATCAATACTTAACGCTCTAATATCTTTTTCTACACGGTCACGTGTAAACACCTGTACATCAATAACAACACCTGATTTAGAAGCACCAATACGTAATGATGAATCTTTAACATTATTAGCCTTTTCACCAAAGATAGCTCTGAGTAATTTCTCCTCAGGAGAAAGTACTGTTTCAGTCTTAGGAGTTACTTTACCTACCAAAATATCACCACCTTTAACACGAGCTCCTACATAAACAACACCTACTTCATCTAACTTAGACAATGCTGACTCACTTACATTTGGAATATCTGAAGTAATTTCCTCAGGACCTAACTTAGTATCACGAGAATAAGCTGTTAATTCTTCAATGTGAATTGTTGTATAACGGTCTTCTTGAACAACCTTTTCTGAAATTAAAATTGAATCTTCAAAGTTATAGCCGTTCCAAGGCATAAAAGCAATCTTCATATTCTGACCTAATGCTAACTCACCCATATCAGTCGATGGACCATCTGCCAAGATATCTCCAACAGTAATCTTGTCACCTGTTCTGACTAATGGCTTTTGATTAATACAGGTATTTTGATTGGAACGTGAATACTTAGTCAAGTTGTAAATATCAACCCCCAGTTCATTCGCTTTAGTCTTCTTAGAATCTACACGAATAACGATGCGTGATGCATCTACTGCTTCAACTACACCACTATGTTTAGCAGTGACACAAACACGAGAATCCTTCGCTACAACACGTTCAATACCTGTACCAACTAATGGTTTTTCAGCTTTTAACACAGGAACAGCTTGTCGTTGCATGTTTGAACCCATCAACGCACGATTAGCATCATCATGCTCCAAAAAAGGAATAAGTGATGCTGCCACTGATGAAATTTGCTTAGAATCAATATCAATTAGTGTTACTTTTGATGAATCTACTAAAACAAATTCATTCTTATGACGACAAGAAATAAGATCATCCATTAATTTACCTCTATCATCCACTAATGCATTTGCTTGTGCAATTGTATGTGTGATTTCATCAATAGCTGAAACATAAATTACTTCTTTACTCACCTTACCATTTTTAACTATTTGATAAGGTGTTTCTAAAAAACCATAACTGTTTGTCTTAGCATAAACAGCTAATGTATTAATCAAACCAATATTAGGGCCTTCTGGTGTTTCAATTGGACACAAACGACCATAGTGCGAAGGATGAACATCACGTACTTCAAAACCAGCACGTTCACGAGTTAACCCTCCAGGACCCAAAGCAGAAATACGACGCTTATGAGTAACTCCAGATAAAGGATTCACTTGATCCATAAATTGAGATAATTGAGAGGATCCAAAAAATTCCCTAACTGCTGCAGATACAGGCTTCGAATTGATCAAATCTTGTGGAGTTAATTCATCTGTTTCAGCTAAATTCAAACCTTCTCTTACCGCTTTTTCAACCCTAACAAGACCAATCCTAAATTGATTTTCAATCATTTCACCAATTGCTCTCACACGCCTATTGGCTAATGTATCAATATCATCAACAGAATCATTACCATCTTTAATATTAATTAGTAATTTAATTACTCTAATAATATCGTCATTAGTTAATACATGTTCACCTGTTTCACGTGAGATACCTAGACGGCGATTAAGCTTCATACGACCTACTTTTGATAGATCATAGCGATCGTTTTTGAAAAATAAATTATTAAATAATAAATTAACTGCATCTTCAGTAGCAGGTTCGCCAGGACGCATCACATGATAGATAGACATACGGGCTTCAATCTCAGTTTGAGTTTCATCTAAACGTAATGTATCTGAAATATAAGCACCTGTTTCAGATGAATTAATGTAAAGAATTTCTATTTTCTTAACTTTATTAGTATTTAATAACTCCAATACTTCTTCAGAAATAACAATATTAGCTGATATTAAAATTTCACCTGTGTCTTTATCAATAATATCAGCACAGATCACCTTATCAAGTAAATACTCTAACGGAGCATTGATTGATTTAATACCTGCTTTCCCCAATAATTTAACATGCTTAGCAGTAATTCTACGACCTTTCTCAACCACTATATCTTGATTAACAACAATATCAAATTCTGCAATCGTACGTTGTAAATGAGTCGGTAACATACTTAAATCACATGATTTAGCTTTTAATTTAACGGAAGTCTTTTCAAAAAAGGTCTCAAGTATATCCTCACTACTTAAACCCATAGCACGTAACAAAGTAGTAACTGGTAATTTTCTACGTCTGTCAATTCGAACATACAAATGCTCATGATGGTCATATTCAAAATCCAACCATGAACCACGGTAAGGGATAATGCGTGAAGAAAATAAAATTTTACCTGAAGAATGTGTTTTACCTTTATCATGTTCAAAAATAACACCAGGAGATCTGTGTAATTGAGACACAACAACACGTTCAGTGCCATTAATAACAAAAGTACCTGTTTCAGTCATTAGCGGTAATTGCCCTAAATAAACATCTTCTTCAATAATTTGCTTAACTTTACGCTTTTTCTTCAAAGTTGAACCATTTTTATCAAATAAAACCAAATTTAATTTAACACGCAATGTAGATGCAAATGTTACACCGCGTAACTTACATTCTTCAACATTAAATTTAGGTTCTTTTAATTGATAATCAACATACTCAATTTGAGCATAGCCATTAACCGCAGTAATCGGAAATACTGATTGAAGAACGCTATGCAAACCAATATCTTGCTTGGTTTTATTATCCGCTTGGATAAAACTGTTAAATGAATCAATTTGGATTGCTAATAAATCTGGTTCAGTCAATATTGATTCTCTAGAACCAAAGTTATTTCTAATTCGCTTTTTTTCGGTAAATGAATAAGCCATGAATACCTCGTATTGAGTTGATCGTGTTATAAAAAATTTTCTTAATCAACAAACTTCAATCAATATTCTTAAAAAATATCTCATCTAGTTTGTACTTTAATTTAGTCTATAAAATTAGACACTAAAATCCCCTTATCGAGGATTTTGGTATCTAATTATATTTAACCAATTATTTTAATTCTACGCTAGCACCAACTTCTTTAAGTTGCCTTTCTATATCTTCAGCTTCTGTCTTAGATGCACCCTCTTTAATTACTACCGGTGCAGATTCAACCATATCTTTAGATTCCTTAAGACCTAGTCCAGTAATACTACGCACTGCCTTGATAACAGCAACTTTTTTCTCTCCAAATGAGATTAACATAACATCAAACTCATCTTTTTCAAGCACTGTATTATCCACATCTGCTACTACCGCAACTGGTGTTACTGCCGTTGCAGATACACCAAATTTTTCTTCCATTGCTGACACTAATTCAACAACATCCATTACCGACATATCGGCAATTACATTTAAAATATCTTCATTGGTTAATTTAGCCATAATATTTACTCCTTTTATTTATTTATGATTTCTTTTGGTCACAAACTGCTTTCACTACTCGAGTTACTTTCGTTGGAACCTCAATTAATGTTCTAGCTAGTTTCTCAACTGGTGCTAACATTAATGCCATTATGATGCTAATTGCTTGATCTCTGGTTGGTAAGTCTGCAATACGTTTAAGCTGATTTGACTCTACAAATTCGCCTGAAACACCCAAACCCTTAACGACTAAATCCTTATTTTCTTTAATAAAGTCTTTAAATACTCGTGCTACTGCACCTAGATCTTGCTGTGAAAAACCTAAAATAACTGGTCCACTAAGAATAGGCAATACACATTCGCATTTTGTACTTACCAATGCTCTTTTTGCTAATGAATTTTTTACAACACGTAAAACCACATCAGCATCAATCGCACTTGAGCGCAAATTAGTCATTTGCTCAACTGTCAATCCACAATACTCAGCAACACCGACAGAAACTGACACTCTTGCTAGCAAATTTACTTGTGCAACAACTGCCTTTTTTGCCATCAAATTTAGAGCCATTTACCTCTCCTGAACAATTTAAAAAGAAAGTCATCTCTTGATAACTTTCGCCACAGAGTATTTACATACCCTCTACATAGGCAGATTGAAGACATCAATCAATTAAACAAACATACCAGAAGACATGTTTATACCTATGGTCTCTGAGGGTTATGCAAGATAAATCTTACTACCCAAAGAATTATTTTAATAAAACTTAAATATCAACACTTGCCAAATCAACACTAAACCCAGGCCCCATAGTAGAAGAAATACTTAATTTTTTAAAATAAACACCCTTAGCTGAACTAGGTTTTGATTTTTTAAGCGTTCCTATCAAAACGTTAATGTTTTGCGCTAGTGCGTTTACATTAAATGATACTTTACCAACACAACCATGGATAATACCAGCCTTATCAGCACGATAACGCAATTGACCTGACTTGGCATTATGAACAGCCAAGGACACATCTGATGTTACTGTTCCTACCTTAGGATTAGGCATTAAACCACGAGGACCTAACACTTGACCTAGACGACCTACAACTCCCATAGCATCTGGAGAAGCAATTACCACATCATAACTTAGATCTCCGCCTTGCATAGACTTCATTAAACCTTCCATACCAACAACATCTGCACCAGCATTTTGTGCTTTAATCACATTATCACCTTGAGTAAACACAGCAACACGAACTGTTTTTCCTGTACCATTTGGCAATACTACTGAACCACGAATATTTTGGTCATATTTCTTGACATCAATGCCTAAATTGATACTCACATCAATAGACTCGTCAAATTTTGCTATTGCACATATTTTTAATAAATCTAAAGCATCATTAATTGAATAATACTTGTTATACTCAACTTTATTTAAAATATATTTTTGATTTTTTGTTAATTTAGCCATCAAATCAACCCTCCACCATAATACCCATTGATCTAGCCGTACCAGCAATAATATTAACTGCTGAATCCATGTCGTTTGTATTTAAATCTTTCATTTTCATACTAGCTACTTCTTCCAACTGAGCACGAGTAATGCTGCCCACTTTATCCAAATGAGGTAAACCACTACCTTTTTTAATATCGGTTATTTTTAAAATTAACAAAGCTGCTGGTGGTGTTTTAGTAACAAAAGAAAAGCTACGATCACTATAGACAGTAATTACTACTGGCACTTTCATACCTTTGTTAGTCTCCTGAGTCTTAGAATTAAATGCTTTACAAAATTCCATAATATTAACGCCATGTTGACCAAGTGCAGGACCAACCGGTGGTGATGGATTTGCTTCTTGTGCAGCTACTTGAAGCTTAATATAGGATTCAATTTTTTTGGCCATTTTTCTTCCTTGAGGAATTTACCTCGTTCTGGGTACAAACGCCAATTAAGCTCCCCTTATTAAATCACAACTTTAAAAGTTATTTATCGTTTAAGTCTTCTCTACTTGAGAGAATTCTAACTCTACCGAAGTAGAACGTCCAAAAATTAATACTTCTACTTTCAATAAATTCTTTTCATAATCAACCGCCTCAACTAAACCATTAAATTCATTAAAAGGCCCATCAACAACTAAAATTTCTTCACCTGGCTGATAAGCCACTTTAGGTTTAGGCTTATCAGCACCTTCTTGTACGCGCATAAGAATTTTATCAACTTCACGCTGTGTGATGGGAGAAGGTTTACCTGATGAACCACCAATAAAGCCAATAACATTATTGGTATTTTTAACCAACAACCAACTAGGTTCAGTAAGCTCCATATTGACCAGCATATAACCTGGAAAAAATTTACGTTCTGCCATTTTTTTCTGTCCATCTTTTAGTTCAACAACTTGTTCGGTTGGTACCAACACTTCACCCACTAAATCTTCAAGACCTTCTCTAATAATAGACTCTTCAATTGCAATCTTAACCTTCGATTCAAAACCACTTCTTGCATGAAACACATACCATCTTTTAGACATTTTAGTCCTCTCAATTTGTTAACAAATAAACCATCCATGAGAATAGCGCATCAATTATCCACAAAAAAATAGCCACAATCACAACAGCAACCATAATCATACCTGTGGTTTTAATAGTTTCATCGCGTGTAGGCCATACAACTTTACGTAATTCAATTTTTGTCTCAATCAAAAACGAGCTAAAGCGAACGCCTTGAGGTGACTTAAAAAATACAAACCCGGCTAACAAAAAACCGGGTAACAAAAATAATACTTTGTACAATGTTGTACTTAATTCTAATGGATTTAAATAAAAAAAAACAAAAGATACAACCACGATAAAAATAGATACAATCATTCCTAGCAATGATTGTTTTGCTTTAGGTTCTATTACTTTAGTCACATTACATCCTTTAACATGGCAGGCAAGGAGGGACTCGAACCCCCAACCAATAGTTTTGGAGACCATTACTCTACCAATTGAGCCACTTGCCTATAAATCTCAAAAACTTGAACTATTGTCCAAACCACCTTCTTCATTTCTTTTTTAAATTAATTTAAGTTTTAACTTTTGATCAATCTGTCACTTTAGAAACTACACCTGCACCTACCGTACGACCACCTTCTCTAATAGCAAATCTTAAACCATCTTCCATAGCTATTGGTGATAATAGCTCTACTTTCATTTTCACATTATCACCTGGCATAACCATCTCTATGCCATTAGGTAACTGACAAGCACCTGTAACATCTGTAGTTCTAAAATAAAACTGTGGACGATAATTGTTAAAAAATGGTGTATGACGACCACCTTCATCTTTGCTTAAAATATAAATTTCTGCTTCAAACTTTGAATGTGGTTTGATTGACCCTGGCTTAGATAATACTTGACCACGTTCAACTTCTTCACGTTTTGTACCACGAAGCAAGACACCAACGTTATCACCAGCCTCACCTGAAGCAAGTAATTTTCTAAACATTTCAACACCAGTACAAGTAGTGGTTTTAGTATCTTTAATACCAACAATTTCTAGCTCATCGCCAATATTAACAATACCTGCCTCAATACGACCTGTTACCACAGTACCACGACCTGAAATTGAAAATACATCCTCAATTGGCATAATGAAGGATTTATCCGTATCACGCTTAGGAGTTGGGATATAAGAGTCTAATGCGTCAACTAGCTTTAAGATAGAAGGAACACCAATGTCGGAAGTATCACCTTCTAAGGCTTTAAGTGCTGAGCCAAAAATAACTGGCGTGTCATCACCTGGAAAATCATATTCATCTAATAGCTCACGAATTTCCATTTCAACTAATTCAACCAATTCCTCATCGTCAACCATATCAGCTTTATTCATATAAACAACTATATAAGGCACACCTACTTGTTTAGATAACAAAATATGCTCACGGGTTTGAGCCATTGGACCATCTGTAGCAGCAATTACAATAATAGCTCCATCCATTTGGGCAGCGCCTGTAATCATGTTTTTAATGTAATCAGCATGTCCTGGACAGTCAACATGTGCGTAGTGACGCATCTCACTTTCATACTCTACGTGAGCTGTTGAAATGGTAATACCGCGTTCTCTTTCTTCAGGAGCATTATCAATATCTGTATAATCTTTGAATTCTCCACCACGAACTTCTGCCATTACTTTAGTAATGGCAGAAGTAAGTGTAGTTTTACCATGATCAACATGACCGATTGTGCCAACATTAACGTGTGGTTTGGTTCGTTCAAATTGTTCTTTTGACATTTTATTCCCCTACATGTAACAAATTAAATTTTTTGGAGCTCACCAGTGGATTTGAACCACCGACCTCTTCCTTACCAAGAAAGTGCTCTACCGACTGAGCTAGGTGAGCACAATCACTCTATTTAGAGCGGGTAACGAGAATCGAACTCGTCTCATTGGCTTGGAAGGCCAAGGTAATACCAATATACAATACCCGCAAAACCTACTATGCCTTTATGGTGGAGGGGGAAGGATTTGAACCTTCGAAGGCAGAGCCGACAGATTTACAGTCTATTCCCTTTAGCCACTCGGGAACCCCTCCAAAAAATAATCAGGAATTATCCCATAACTATCTTTATAGTGCAAGCGTTAATTTAAGGTTTTATTGTTTTTTTAAAAGTCTGTCTTTTGCTAAATTACAAGCGTGAAACACCACTTGAAACAGCAACATCAAATACTGCTTTAGGTACTACCTCAATCAATCTTGGATCAAAAGGCTTAGGAATAATATAATCCTTACCAAATGTCATGTACTTTGTACTATAAGCCTTTAAAACACTATTTGGTACTTCTAATTTTGCTAAATCTTTAAGTGCATAAACTGCTGCTATTTTCATCTTTAAATTAATTTCACTAGCTTTTGCATCTAACGCACCTCTAAAAATAAAAGGAAAACCTAATACATTATTAACTTGATTGGGATAATCACTTCGACCTGTTGCCATGATTAAATCGTCACGCACCGAATTAGCATCTTTAGGCGAAATTTCAGGATCTGGATTCGACAAGGCAAACACAATAGGCCTATCTGCCATTGACTTAATCATCTGTTTTGATACTAAGTTAGCAACAGCAACACCAATAAATACATCCGCACCGTGCATAACATCTGTTAAGGTTTTTTTATCTGTTTTCGTACCATATTGAGCTTTAAATTGACTAACATTTTCCATATCTTTAGAAATAACACCTCTACTATCAACTAATAAAATATTGTCCTTTGACAAGCCCAATTCACATAATAAGTCCAAAGTAGCAATTCCTGCTGAACCAGCACCTAAACAAACTAATTGAATTGTTTCAATATCTTTATCTTGAATTTCAAGTGAATTTAACAATCCTGCTGCAATAATAATAGCCGTTCCATGCTGATCATCATGAAAAACAGGAATATCCAACATTTTAATTAAACGCTTTTCAATCTCAAAACAGCGAGGCGCTGAAATATCTTCAAGATTAATACCGCCAAATGTTGGAGCAATATTCTTAACTGTTTGTACAAAATCATCTACATCTTGAGTATCAATCTCAATATCAAATACATCAATATCTGCAAAATGTTTAAACAATACTGCTTTACCTTCCATAACAGGTTTAGATGCCAATGGACCAACATTTCCAAGTCCCAAAACTGCTGAACCATCAGAAATAACAGCAACCAAATTACGTTTAATGGTAAAGTCATAAACCTTATTTGCATCTTGTGCAATTTCACGAACAGGAATAGCAACACCAGGTGTATATGCTAAGCTCAGATCTTCGCATGTTACTAATGATTTATGTGATGAAACAATGATCTTTCCTGGACGATTACCTTTATGATATTCTAGCGCCAATTGATAAAATTTTGAACTCATTATATAGTTTTTAGATTAAATTAATATTTTCATTATCCAAGATATCTTGTTTACCATTGCAATATATTATATATATATTAATATATTAGGAAATATACACATAATAATACCTATTATTTAAATAACTACTAAATCCTTTATACTGAATTATCCGAAATAAGTTTTTACTCTTTTCTAAATTCAATTAGACCTGAGAATAATAATGATAAACAAATTATCCTTGTTATAAAATAGTAGTATTTACTTACATTTTTACAAACTAACACAAACTCCATAACTAATCTCGTCAAAAGCTTATTTTTTAACTAAACTATTATTTACTTCTAATATATGGTCTAGTCTGTATATATTCTGTATATATAATATAACTACATTACTAGATAATCCATATTAAATAAGATTAATCTATCGTCAAATATTTAATCACTGAAAAATCATTAGAGCACTACGATTCACTTTAAATATTATTAACCTCTATCAAGATATCCGTTAATAACTAATAAACAACCACAATGATATCTTTATTTTGTATAGCTAACTGGCTATAACATCTCTAAAAATAAAATATCAAAAATAACATTATGAATTTTATAATTTGCTTCATCTTCTAAGATGAAATATTTTATAAATTACCAAAATTAACATACCATTATAACTATAAGTTATATAGTTGTTTTTAGCAACAAGCTTAAAACAAATACTAAGATGTCTAGCTCAAAATTCATTACTCATTGTGAGTACAGTATTTTAATAAATACAAAGAACTAAATTTTATCTGATTAATGGTATATTTTGCTTGTCACAAATAAGACTTGTAACCACTTTCAGACTATTTATTAATGAATAAAAAATATATTAGAATCAAAAAGAGAAAATTTTTTTCTAAAAAGGTAAGCTATCCTGGTGGCCAAGTCAGTACCCGTCCGCCAAAACAATGAAGGTGAATATGATAAACTGTTTGTCCGCCTTGTTTATTACAATTCATCACCACACGATAACCCTTATCAGCAAAGCCAAGCTCTTTAGTAATATTACTTGCTATTAATATTAATTTTCCTAATAACTTTTCATCATTAGTATTATTTAAAGTTTTAATATGTGTTTTTGGAATTACTAAAAAATGGTATGGTGCTCGTGGTTTGATATCATAAAATGCAAGAACATATTCATCTTCATAGATTTTATTAACTGAAATATCTCCATTAATTATTGTACAAAATAAACAATCAGTCATAGCCCCAAGATAAAGATTAAAATAAGTAAATTTAAACGTAATAGTGGTAAGTTTATTTCAATCAGCAATAATTAACCTTACTGATTTAACTATACCTGACATACCTACCTAAAAACGCTTTAATATTATGAATATAACAATAATCTATAATGGAAAATCTTTACAAGTGCACTATTAATATGGTAAAAAATACGTTGATAATAATTGTTTATTCCATTATCAATGGCTGAAATTATGCTCCAAATAAAAATAAACTCGATATAATTTGTTTAGATCATTATCCATTGTCAATCTGAACCAATAGAGTTAATCAAACTCTATTGGTTCAATACCCCCAAAAACAAGCGTCTAATATTAAAATTTAATTGAAGTATTCTTATATATAACTATTAAATTAAAGAGCACACTCCTTAAGTGTATTAACTCTAACACATTCAGATCCATCATCTTTATAAAGCAACAATACCTAATAATTTTACAAAGTTTTCAACAGTTTACCGATATTGACGTAAATACCGCCAACTAAAAATCTGTTTAGCATAATGCATCAAACGACAACTTGGTAACATTAAACCACCTTTGAGTGTTCGGGATATATATATACCTTTATTATTTGAATCAATAATGCACATCAACTCAACCTTAAAGGTATGACTAGTAGGCTTATCATTCAAAACATCCAATACATTTTTAGCAGCAGCTATGGCTTGTAAATCTGCCATATGTGCCTGCTTGGGCATCCAATCTGGTCCTGGAAAAGAACCTGAATCTCCTACAACAAATATATTTTCAGCGCCTTTAACTTGACAGAACTTATCCGCTTTAAGTAAACCACCTTTACTACGTTCAAGTTCAGTATTGTCAAACCAATGATTACCAGTCATCCCTGGCATAAATAAAATCAAATCTGCAATAAACTCACCACCCTCAGTAATGACTTTATTAATCTCAAAAGACTTTATTTTATGACCAAGATGAGTGTTAATATTGCGCTTTCTCATCTCACTTAGTAAGTTTATCACTGCTTTTTCGCCCAAACGAACGCCTGGTTTCTTTGTAGGACTAAAAAAAATTAAATTAAATTTATCACGTCGACCCTCTTGTCGTAATTGTGTATCCAAACCAAATAAAAATTCAAACATCGGACCGCCACGTGTCGCGCTTAATTCATTAGGATTAGTAGCAAAACCAATAGCAATATTACCACTATCCATAACTTGAATTCTATCACGTATCTGTTCGACAGCGCTCAATCCATCACATGGCGTAATAGCATGCTCAATACCAGGCAACTTCTTAATAAACCGCCCGCCTGACGCGATAATAAGTGCATCATTTTCATACTCACCTATTGAAGTAATTACAGTTCTAGCACGGTTTTCCAAACCTATAACTTTACCAGAAATATGACAAATATTCATACGTTTAAAAAAACGATTAAGAGGGATAACAATATCTTTGTTATTGGCTATACCTGACGGTATCCAAATCAAACTTGGCATATAAACAAACTCTGCCTTGGGCGATATTAAGGTAATCTGTATGTGTTTATCGTTTTTTCTAAGAGTTCTGACAGCTGTTAATCCTGCAAATCCTGACCCAATAATAGTGATTTTATTCATTGTTACTTTCTTCTAATAATTTTTCCAATTCAATTTGTAATTCATCGTATAAATTTTGTAACTCATATAATATGGTTTCACTAACTGTATCATCAATTGAGACAATTTCACCTTGTACAGAGCCAAACATACTATCTTGTTTATATTCAAATTCTATACCCGCCTTTCTTAAATGGTTTTTAAATTTATTTAATAACTTAGTATCAAAAAATATATAATCTAGCATATTTATTATTTATTAACAGTTAAAGGTATTTTAATGCTTAACAAAGATACACTGGACACTTTATTTCGTCATGCAAGAAGCCATAATGGCTGGTTGAAACAAGATGTGTCTAAAACACAATGTCATCAAATTTATGAGTTGATGAAATTTGCTCCTACTGCAACCAACAACTGCCCTGTACGCATTACTTTTATTAAATCACATATTGCTAAACAACGTTTAAAACCGCATCTTAACGAAGGAAACATTGATAAAAGCATGAACGCACCAGCTATTGCTATTATTAGCTATGACACAGAATTTTACAAAAAATTACCATTTTTATTTCCTCATACTAATGCCAAAAATTGGTATGAGGGCAAACCTGAAAAAATAAAATTAGCAGGAAATCTAAACGCTACTTTGCAAGGTGCTTATTTCATCATGGCTAGCCGTTCTATTGGGCTAGATTGTGGTCCAATAGGGGGATTCAATAAGGAAACCCTAAACGATGATTTTTTTAAAGATGGTAAAACAAAATCTATTTTCTTATGTGGAATTGGCCATGGTGATCATAATAAAATTTTCCCGAGATTGCCGCGTTTAAGTTTTAATGAAGCATGCAAAATTATTTAAACATCTTTACTTTTATTTATTATGTTATACCTTCTATGTCTATAATCAATAGGAGCATATCGTCTAATGTTAATTCAAACTCACACACATTACTATCATAAACAAATAATACAAATAGGATATCTAGTAAACTAAAGTAGTTTACTAGATAATTATACATTTTTAAAATAAAATACAAAATTATACCTTCAGATGATCTATATGGGCCTAATACTTTTGCAGCATACAGATTCTTACTAGAGTCCGATTTTTCCATAGCTACATTTAAGCCTTCAACTACTTCCACATTATTGGCTGGTACACGTTCACGCTTAATTATTGGAACTCTAATCACAGCAAATACTTCCCTAACAACGTTAATACTTGAATGTTGGGTCTATTGAATAACCCTTCATGATATTTTTTTCTCTCAATTATAATTTTTTGGCACCACAATCTTGATTAGCAGGTACTGCAACATGGATTTTCTTAGGTAAGTCTAATTCAATTTTATTTACTCTAGAAATAAATATTTGTTTATCTACATTTAAACCAATCATTTCGTTGAATTGTTTTTCTTCCCAGATTGAACTCATCGTTCTTCCTTCGTAATCATGAGCAGGATAAACTAAAGTTTCATCAGGTAAGGTAAATATTTTTTGAATAGAGTCATATAATTTTTCCGCTGAACCACCTTGAAAATCACACCTGCCACAACTTCTAATCAATAATGTATCGCCTGTAAAAACCTGATTACCTACCACATAAGACATACAGCCATTTGTATGCCCTGGAGTTGTCATAGCACTCAAAGTATAAACACCAAATGATAAAGTATCTCCATCATTAAGCAAAATATCCGCACAAATAATTTCATTAGCTGAACCTAGTACGATTTTAGCCTGAGTGAAGTGACGCTTTAGAGGATAAGAACTAGTAATATGATCAGCATGCACGTGCGTTTCAATAATATATTTAAGATTCAAGCCCAACTCTTTAATAAAGGTAACATCTCTTTGCATTGTTTTATCCACTGCATCAATGATAATAGCATCAAAAGTTTGCATATCGGCCAAAAGGTATGTATAAGTTGAACTAGTTTTTTCAAATAAAGGACGTAATAATAAACTCATGGTAATACCTTTTTAAATTGTTTAACAATAACGCTAGTAAGCACTAGACTTAATATAAGTTCTAAAAATAAGACTATACTAATACTAGTAAGTCTGTAAAGCACTTACACCTTTACCCTACTAACAAAGAAGACCTACCCTAGCAAAATTAAACATCCTTGATCACTTAATATGTGTTGAAAGTAGCAACATTATTTTTTCTAACGAATCCTTAATATTTTGTGGAATAATAGCATATATATAACTTTTTTCAAACTTTTTCCATATAATTATATTGATTAATAGCACTTTAAATCCAAAAATACAGTCATATATATTTGTTTAAGACATCTCTAATACATCTTTCATTGAATAAATGCAACCTCTATCAGATGGTACTTTACCCAACCACTCTGCTGCACGAATTGCACCAAGTGCAAATGTCATTCTTGATGAAGCTTTGTGGGTAATTTCCACACGTTCACCTTGCATAAAAAAACTCACCGTATGCTCACCTACCACATCACCACCACGAATTGTAGAAAACCCAATTATATTCCTATCTCTTATCTGTTCAATACCTCTTCGTCCATAAACAGCACACGTTTTTAAATCTCTACCCAATGTATCAGCAATCACTTCACCCATCTTTAATGCAGTACCACTAGGTGCGTCCGCCTTAAAACGATGATGCATTTCAACAATTTCAATATCGCTATCTTTCCCTATTACTTTTGCCGCTATTTCCAATAATTTTAAAGATAAATTAACACCTACACTCATATTAGATGCAAATACAATGGGTATATTTTTTGTAAGACTAACTAATTGATTGAGTTCATCATCATTAAAGCCTGTCGTACCAATAACCATTTTCTTACCAGCCTTAGCACAAATTGATAGGTAGTTAAGTGTAGCTGCTGGACAAGTAAAATCAATTAAAACATCAAATTTATCTAAATAATTAGATAAATTATTATCTTGATCAATCTTAATAACTAATTTAATACTATTTGATTGTTCGATTGCTTTAATAATTGCCTGACCCATTCTACCGTTACTACCTGATACTGCTATTTTTAGCATTTGTTATTCCTTTAAATTAATTCACAATAATATAATAAGAATTATATCTACTCATAAGTTAATATTAGAAATATTAGTATACTTCATATTCAATTAATACCACACCTAAAGAATTAAACTCTACAAACTGTCTTCCAAAAAACCATTTTTCTTAGTAACAACATCTAGTTCCTGTAAGGTTTTAAGTAATTCATCCATTTTATCAATCGGCAACATATTTGGACCATCACTTAACGCTTCATCAGGGTTAGGATGGGTCTCTATGAAAAATCCTGATATACCTACTCCTATAGCCGCCCTAGCAACCACAGGCACCATTTCCCTCTGCCCTCCTGAGGTTAATCCATTACCACCAGGCTGTTGCACTGAATGAGTTGCATCAAATACTATCGGGCAACCTGTTGAACGCATGGTAGATAAACCACGCATATCAGAAATCAAAGTATTATAGCCAAATGAAGTACCACGTTCACAAATAGTAATTAATCTATTACCTGTTTCATAGGCCTTATTCACAACATTTCCTATATCCCATGGCGCTTGAAATTGGCCTTTTTTGATATTCACAGGAATACCTTGTTTACACACATCTTGAATAAAATTAGTTTGACGCACTAAAAAAGCAGGAGTTTGCATCATATCTACCACAAATGCTACCTCACTTAGAGGCGTGTCCTCATGCACATCAGTTAATACTGGTACACCGACTTCATCCTTAACCTTTTGCAAAATACGCAAACCTTCCTTCAAACCCAGACCTCTAAAGCTATTAGTACTGGTTCGATTAGCCTTATCATATGAAGACTTATAAATAAAATTAATACCTAAATTCTCAGTAACTCTTTTTAAATAAGTGGCAGTTTCCAAAGCTAATGCTTCAGATTCAATAACACAAGGACCTGCAATTAAGAAAAATGGGTGATTAATACCGACTTCAAAATCTAACAATTTCATGACTTATAGTTTATACAAAAATCAACGTTTATTATATAGTTAGAGTGATGTATTAGACATTATTTGATAAAAATAGTGAAAACTAAATTTTTCACTCATAACACGTATTATTACATATATTATTAGAAAATAATTTAATTTAATAAATTTTTATCTAAACCATACCTCAATATAATTGTTTCATCGTTTAAAATAGTAATTTATGATTAGTACACCTGATATTTTAAAGAAAATTATTGCACGTAAAAAAGTTGAAATTGCAGAATGTAAAAACAATATTCCAGAAAGCCAAATACTTGATGTTGCGTATAAAAAACATAATACAAATAACTTTTACCAAGCATTGAAAGATAAAGTAGATGCAAAGCAAAATGCTATTATTGCAGAAATCAAAAAAGCATCTCCTTCTAAAGGTCTGTTACGTGAAAATTTCAACCCTGTTGAAATAGCCGAAAGCTACGAAAAATCAGGTGCAACTTGTTTATCAGTTGTAACCAATAAAGACTTCTTCCAAGGGAAGAATCAATATTTAATTGATATATGCGAAGCAATATCAATACCAATCTTACACAAAGAATTTATTATAGACCCTTATCAGATTTACGAGTCTAGAGCCTTAGGTGCAGATTGTATTTTACTAATTGCCGCTTGCCTAAGTGATAAACAAATAGAAGACTTTACAATGCAAGCCATTGACATTAATATGGATGTTTTAATTGAGATACACAATGTAAAAGAATTAGAACGTACATTGCAATTACGCCTGCCAATGATTGGTATTAATAATAGAAACTTACACACCTTTGATGTTTCTTTAGAAACGACTATTGAACTAATGAAAGAAATCAAAGAAGATACTTTGATTATTACTGAAAGCGGTATCCTGACTTCAAATGATGTTACTTTTATGAATGGGCATAATATTTACAGCTTTTTGGTTGGTGAAGCATTTATGCGTCAAGATAATCCAGGAGAAGCACTACAAAAAATTTTTGGAAAAAATAAATGAATACAACAGTTAAATGGATTAATGATATGATGATAGTTGGCGAATCAGATAGTGGTCACGCCATAGTAATGGATGGCCCCCAAAATTTAGGTGGAAAGAATCTAGGTATCCGCCCGATGGAAATGTTACTCCTTGGCATGGGTGGCTGTACAACTATCGATGTGATATCAACACTGAAAAAAATGTGTCAAGAAGTACATACTTTTCATGCTGAAATCACATCAGAACGTGCTAAAGAACATCCAAAAATATTCACTAAAATTCACATCCACTTTGCCGTTAAAGGAGTTAATTTAAACGATAAAAAGGTTAGTAAAGCAGTCAATTTATCTATTAATAAATATTGTTCTGCTTTAATTATACTTGGAAAATCTGCCACTATAACACATGATTTTAAAATTCATAAATAATCTATACAATCAGTTTATATACTTTTTACAAAGTACTAATAGTGAGTAGTATTTTTCTAGTATTTAAGAAAATAACAGAGAAGTGACTGAAGGAAGTTCAATTTAAAATTAACATAGAAGTTAAATATAAATATAGTTTCTAATCCTATTTCAAATTATTATTTCTTAAGCGTATAATTTATCTCTTCGGAGAGTTGGCCGAGTTGGCTGAAGGCGCACCCCTGCTAAGGGTGTATAAGGTTTATCCCCTATCGAGGGTTCGAACCCCTCACTCTCCGCTATACTACTTCGTCTTTTTTTTGAAACCTATCTTACAAACGTAAAAATACTTAATAGTACGATTTAAAAATACAAAATTAAATTAAATTAAATCTTTAAACTTTTTTCACAGTAAAATACTTAATTACCATGATTGACACACCCTTAGTAATTGCCAAAAAAACTTACAACTCTCGCTTGTTAGTTGGATCAGGAAAATATAAAGACCTTAATGAAACCAAACTGGCAACGGATATGGCAGAAGCTAATATCATCACTGTTGCTATTCGCCGTACTAATATTGGACAAAATGTCAATGAACCTAATCTATTAGATATTATCTCACCAAACAAATACACTATTCTACCAAATACTGCAGGTTGTTATAATGCTAAAGATGCTATTCGAACTTGCCAATTAGCACGTGAACTGTTAGGTGGACATAATTTAATTAAATTAGAAATATTAGGAGATAAAAAAACACTTTATCCTAATATTGTTGAAACCCTATCTGCCGCAAAAACACTAGTTGATAATGAATTTGATGTTATGGTTTATACCAATGATGATCCAGTCGTTGCTAAAGAATTAGAAAACATTGGTTGCGTTGCAATAATGCCACTTGCCTCATTTATCGGCTCAGGTCAAGGTATTACCAACCCAACACAAATAAAACTCATCAAAGAACACGCTACTGTACCAGTATTGATTGATGCTGGTATTGGTTGTGCAAGTGATGCCACCAAGGCAATGGAACTTGGCTGTGATGGTGTGCTAATGAACTCAGCCATTGCAAATGCAAAAAACCCAATTTTAATGGCAAGCGCTATGAAAAACGCCATTATCGCAGGACGAGAATCCTTTCTTTCTGGTAGAATGATGAAGAAATCCTACGCTTCTGCTTCATCACCAAAAGTGGATTTAATTTAGCATTAAAACCTAAACAATACGCCTATAGTTCAACTGAAATAGTTTATTATATATATTCATCATCAGAATAATATCTATCATTTTAATTATTCTAAACTACTACTAAAAATTAGTGTCATTCTATCAATCAATATCAACTACTCTGTTGTCTTCTTTTAAATACTATAAAAACACTACTCACTATTTTAAAACTCTTTAATGTTAAATAATTTATAATAACAGAATCTAGATTATCATATATAAATCACGTCATAACAAACATTATTATTACCGTAAAGATAATTAAAGTTAAAAACTATACATCTTCAAATAATTTTTTATTGTGCCTACGTTTAATATATTTATATAGTCCGCATCTAATTGCTTCAACCGCTCTAGATATTTGTTTTCAGAAGTACAAGAACTAAATATTCTTATGACTTGTCTAAATAATAGTAAGAGTTTGATTATATTGTATCATCAATACTACCTATAAACTATAAAATAAATTCATGGACTTCTCACAAGATCTATCAAATCTTAAGCAAAATTATCTTTATCGTACAAGAAAAATATCTAAAAATACTCAAATTAATATTAATGGAAAATCATTGATAAATTTTTGCTCAAATGACTATCTATCGCTTGCTAGCCATCCACAAGTTAAAGAGGCATTTAAACAAGGAATTGATAAATTTGGTGTTGGCGCTAGCGCATCACACTTGATTAGCGGCCATACAGCGGCACATCAAGCGTTAGAAGAAGCATTAGCTAATTATACAGGACAAGAAAAAGCCTTGTTATTCTCAACTGGTTATATGGCGAATATTGGAGTATTTTCTGCACTTAAGGATAAACTTGATTGGGTATTGCAAGATAAATTTAACCATGCTTCACTCATTGATGCAAATCATTTAATCGGTTTACCACTTCAACGATATTTACATAATAATCTTAAATCATTAAAGAAAAAAATAAATAAGCAAACTGGACAAGGATTAATTG
This sequence comes from Candidatus Vesicomyosocius sp. SY067_SCS001, assembly GCF_014706615.1. Taxonomy (NCBI): domain Bacteria; kingdom Pseudomonadati; phylum Pseudomonadota; class Gammaproteobacteria; family Pseudothioglobaceae (SeqCode); genus Candidatus Vesicomyidisocius; species Candidatus Vesicomyidisocius sp. SY067_SCS001. The sequence goes on from NZ_CP054877.1 coordinate 805,556, forward strand.
TAACTGATAATGTATTTAGTATGGACGGTGATCAGGCTAACATTAAAGGTATTGAAAAAATTGTAGAAAAAACTGATACATTCTTGATGCAAGATGATGCACATGGATTTGGTGTATTTAAGCCAATTATTCCAAAAAATTCAATTTACATGGCAACACTAGGTAAAGCTGTAGGTACTATGGGGGCTTTTGTAGCTGGCAATGAGGATTTAATTGATTTTTTAATCCAAAAATCACGCCCTTATATTTATACAACAGCAATTGTACCTGCTTTATGTAGTGCCACACTAAAAAGCTTAGAACTAATTAAAGAAGGTGAACAAAATACTAAATTATTAGCTAATATTCATTATTTCCAAAATCTTTCTAAAGCACTAAACCTACCCATTAAAGCATCTAATAGTGCTATACAGCCACTAATTTTAGGTAATAATAAAAAATCAATTAACATCTCAAAAAAGTTATTCAGTACAGGCTTTCATATCAGTGCCATTCGCCCACCAACTGTACCAAAAAACACAACTCGTTTAAGAATAACACTAAATGCCGACCATACACAAAACCAAATTAAAGAACTTCTTATCCAACTTAAATATGTTATACAGTAACACAGAAGGTTTTGGGGTTGATTTAGTATTACTTCATGGTTGGGGATTTAATTCAGAAATATTTAATAGTTTATTTTATAATTATAAAAATCAATACCGCATCACACTTATTGATTTACCTGGACATGGTAAAAGTACTAATATTTATGGTGGACTTAATGAATGGAGTGATGAAATTATCAAAATTTTACCAAGAAATCCTATTCTATTAGGATGGTCTTTAGGTGGATTACTTGCCATTAATATTGCTAGTAAAATAACTGTATCAAGCCTTATTCTTATTGCATCAACGCCAAATTTTATCCAAACAAATAATTGGGAATTTGGCATAGATAAGAATAATTTTAAGCAATTTTCAAATGCTCTACAACTAAATTTATCTAAAGGTTTAAAACGCTTTATTAGTTTGCAAACCAAAAATAAATCAAAACTTAAAGCATTAAATAAAGTTATTGAACAATACTCAACAACAACACAAGCACTTAATCAGGGATTGGAAATATTACTTAACACAAACCTAAATAATAAATTTAAAAAACTATCTATACCAATAGAAGTAGTACTGGGAAAATATGATACCTTGGTGCCAATTAAAATTAGCCATTGGTACAATCAAAATCACATAAAAACTTGTATCTTAAACACTGGACATTTGCCTTTTCTACATCATGATTTTGTCCTACCATCAACACTTAAAGTTAAGTATAATTCAAGTAATACTTAACTTTGGAGAAATTGATGAGTGTACTAGTGGGTGTTATTATGGGATCAAAATCAGATTGGATAACCATGAAAAACACAGTAACCATACTCAAAGAACTTAATATTCCATACGAGGTTAAAGTGATTTCTGCACATCGAACACCGGATTTAATGTTCGACTATGCATCAAACGCACTTGAACGTGGGCTTAAAGTGATTATTGCAGGTGCAGGTGGTGCTGCGCATTTACCAGGCATGGTAGCTAGCAAAACTATTGTTCCAGTATTAGGTGTACCTATTCAATCATGTGCACTTAATGGTCAAGATTCTTTATTATCTATTTCTCAAATGCCTGCTGGTATCCCTGTTGGTACATTAGCTATTGGTAAAAATGGTGCTAAAAATGCAGGTATTTTAGCTGCACAAATTATTGGCAATGAAAACCAAGCTATTAGAAGTATAGTAACTAATTTTAGAGCTAAACAAACTCAGGATATTTTAGACAATCCTAATCCACAAGAATAACAGATGAAAGTTGGTATATTAGGCGCAGGCCAATTGGGTAGAATGCTAGCTATTTCTGGCTATCCATTAAATCACCAATTTGGTTTTTCCGGTAAAACTCATGATGAACCATCCTCTTTATTAGGGCATATGTTTGCACACGAAGATAATATAAATAATATTAACTCTTTAATAGAGTTTTCTGATGTTATTACTTATGAAAGTGAAAATACTAAAGTTGAAATTGTTAAAAAAATTAATAAAAAAGTCCCTGTTCACCCTAATGAAAAATCCTTATTTATTACACAACATCGTGGTCGAGAAAAAGCTTTATTCGATCAGCTAAATATTCCTTGTGCACCCTATCAAATAGTAAATTCTGAATCAGATTTAAAAGCAGCGGTTAAAACTATTGGTTTACCAGCAATTTTAAAAACTGTAACCGATGGTTATGATGGTAAGGGTCAATTCCTCCTCCATAAAGCTAAACAAATTACTAAAGCCTGGGAAAGCATGAATGATGTAGAATCAATTCTAGAAGGGGTTATTAATTTTAAACGTGAGCTTTCTTTAATTGCTGTACGTGGCATTGATAATAGCCATAAATACTACCCAATGGTTGAAAATAAACATCATGAAGGCATTTTAAGATTAACCATTGCACCTGCTCAGAATATTAACGAAAAAATTCAAAAAACAGCACAGCATTACATGCAAACTTTACTCGATGAAATGGATTACATTGGTGTGCTTACTATTGAGTTATTTGAAACTAAAAATGGGTTAATAGTTAATGAAATGGCACCAAGAGTACACAATTCTGGACATTGGAGTATTGAAGGTACTAACACTTCGCAATTTGAAAATCACATCCGTGCAATCACTGGCATGCCACTTGGTGACACAACACCAACACATCCATTTTGTGCAATGATTAATATTATTAGCAAACTTGGAGATATTAATACTGTACTAAAAATGCCAAATACACATTTACATCTATATGATAAACCTGAACGCAAAAATCGAAAACTAGGTCATGCCAATATCACCGCTAATTCTCAAGCTAAGCTAAATGAGAGTATTACAAAATTAAAAAACTTTTTACCTTAATAAAATATTATCCAAAATTCTTATTTAAGTAGATACTAATCTCATTAGATTCAAACATCCACTGAACTTCATTGCCATTAGTAATTTTTAAACAGGGTACTTGAACTTTACCAGTTTCTCGCTGTATTTCATCTCTAAATTTACTGCCAATAGTTTGAGCATTACGCGTAATAATATGTAAATTTAATCGCTTAATTATTCGGCGAGTTTTGATACAAAATGGACAACCAAAAAACTGATACAACTCAATATTAATTGTTTCTTCATCTACTTTGTGTTGTTGTTCGCTAGTACGTTTAACCTTACTAACTGGAACCATCCAACTAATAAAAGCGATAATAGCACCTAAACCATTTCTAAATCCTTTTAATAAAAATCTCATATTCTTGCCTCATATGCGGTTAATGTATTTTTTAATAATGTAGCAATAGTCATTGGTCCAACACCACCTGGCACTGGAGCAATCCAACTAGCAACTTTCCTAACAGATTCAAAATCAACATCTCCAACCAAGCAACCATTGTCCAATCGATTAATACCTACATCAATCACAATAGCACCAGGTTTAATCCAATCACTCTGAATCATCTTAGGAATACCAACTGCAACAACAACGATATCTGCTTGCATTAATTTGCAAGATAGATTTTTAGTTTTGCTATTACAGATAGTAACCGTTGCTTTAGCATTTAATAACTCACACGCCATCGGACGACCAACAATATTAGATGCACCCACTACTACACAATTTTTACCCACCAAATCTACTCCAATAGATTCAAACATCAACATCACTCCTTTTGGCGTACATGGATGTAAGAAAGGTTTATTCTGCATTAATTTACCAATATTTTCACTATGAAACCCATCTACATCCTTTTTAGGAGAAATAGCTTCAATTACTAAATTAACATCTAAATGCTTTGGTAGTGGCAATTGCACTAAAATACCATCAATTTTATCATCATGATTTAAACGATCAATTTCAAATAATAATTCTTCTTGGGAAATATTATCAAATCTATTAATTATTTCTAAATAAAAACCAACTTCTTTACAAGCATTCTCTTTATTACGAATATAAACCTCTGAAGCATCATCATCACCAACTAAAATAACTGCCAACCCTGGCTTTCTATCAAGCATATCAACCTTTAATTTAATACTTGCTTGTAAATTTTGTGCAATTTTTTTACCATTAATAACATTCATATTCAACCTAACTCTTTTCTTACCTCATCCAAATCACGTTGTATATCAACACCGTGTCCAACACTAGCACAAGCCGGTGCTACATGAATATCAAACCCTTCGTTAAGCGCTGTTAACTGTTCTAATTTTTCAACTTTCTCATATGAAGAACTATTCATGGTTAGATATTGTTTAATAACCCCTGCTCTATAAGCATATATACCAATATGCTTATAACAAAATTTTAAATCAAAATCCTTTTCCTCTCTAAAAAAAGGAATAGCAGCACGTGAAAAATATAAAGCCTTTCCAATTTTATTAAAAACTACTTTAACACAATTAGGATCAAAATATTGCACCTTGTCCTTAATTTGTTCACACAAAGTTGCTATTTGCATAGGGTTGGTTGCTAAGTTATTAACTACTTGATCAATCACACTTGGATCTAACATTGGCTCATCACCCTGAACATTAACAATAATTTCATCATCATTAATATCTAACTTTTCCAACACTTGTGCAATCCTTAATGTACCAGAAGTGAAATGTCCGTCAGTCATACAAGTTATTGCACCAAAATCATTAGCAACTACCTCAATACGTTTATCATCGGTTGCAATAATGACACGATTTGCGCCACTATTAACTGCATTTTCATAAGTTAATTGAATCAAAGGCTTTCCATGAACATCTCTAAGTAATTTAGCTGGTAATCTACTTGATGCATACCTAGCAGGGATTATAACAGAAAAATTCATTATTTTTTATCACTGCATTTGTCTAATTCACGCGCTTCTTCAGCTAGTAAGATTGGAATACCGTCTTCAATTGGATAAGCCAAGCCACTCACTTCACAAATAAGCTCATTTCCCACTTGTTTCAGTGGAGCCTTACTTTTAGGGCATACTAATAATTTTAACAAGGCTTCATCAATCATAATTTAGCTTCTAGCTCTTTAAAAAAATTATCGCTCAAATTAGCTTCAACTTGAAGATACCACATTTGATTATTTGCGAATTGAATACATTTTACACAATCTTTAGCAGTCATAAGAATTGGATAATTATCTTCAAATACTAAATCACTTTGTTGATACACATAATGGTCAGCAAATATGTGTGGTTTTAAATTAATACCAAGTCTAATTAATGTATCAAAAAAACGTTGAGGATAACCAATACCAGCAACACCATGACAATATTCACCATTGAAATAATCCAATGGTTTTTCCTCTCCTGTTTTAACATTAACAAAAATTTTTATTATTAGTTTAATGTTAAATTCACCTGCACGAAAACCAGTATTATTTATCACAAAATCAACACTTTTAAGTCTGTCAATTGATTCTCTTAAAGGCCCTGATGGTAAGAAAAATTCATTACCAAAACGTCGAGTACCATCAATAACAGCAATTTCTATATCTCTATCCATTTTGTAATGTTGCAAACCATCATCACTGATGATTAAATTAACTTGACATTCATTGATTAAATCCTCAACCGCCTGTGCTCTGTTCCTATTAATCATCACCGGTAAATCTGTTTGCAAAGCGATAAGCAACGGTTCATCACCTGATAAATAAACATTAGTATTTTTACTCACTAACAAACTACCTTTATGGTGCATACCACCGTATCCACGTAATACCACGCCAACTTGCTTGCCTTTTTGTTTAAAATACTGTGCCAATAAAATCACAATTGGTGTTTTACCAGTACCTCCAACTGTAATATTTCCAACTACAATTACAGGACATTTAAATTTTTTAACCTTAAAAAAGTTAACTCGATAAAGCCATTTTCTAAGTACTGATACTAAATAAAACATACCTGATATTGGCAGTAATAAATAATTAATAATACCTCGAGTATTTAAATCCATTAGTATCTAGTACTTATTTTCAATTTGATATTGTTTCTCATTAAATTTCAATATCACTAAGATAACTAATAATGATTAAAATCAAGGTAATCGTAATAAATAAATTCAACTTATTATTTACCATTAAAAATTTCATGTTACTAACTAAGAAACGAGTAGTAACTATAATGGTAACAACTATTATTATATAAACTTTAGAATAAATGTCCATCATGGCACCTAGTTCTAAATAAATAAAAGCAAAATATTTTTAAGTAATACAAATACTCATGTGTAGTAGAATAAACAATTATTACCCAACCATAAATAATCCTACGATATATATCGCTCTGTTGATCAGTTTGATGTTTTGTTGTTAGATTAACCATATATACATTTTTATTTAACTATTTATAATAGTGCTAATTATGACAAAATATTACCCTAATGAGTATCGAATTTATAATTTCTAATCAATACTTACGCTCCAATCAAAAAAAGGGTTTTATTTCCTTTATTCCTGGAATTTCTATGGTGGGTTTAATTCTATCTGTCGTCACTTTGATTACAGTGTTATCTGTCATGAATGGATTTCACAAAGAACTTAGAGACAGAGTACTAAATACCATTTCTCATTCATATATTACTCAATACAACAACTTAGTTGATAATTGGCAAAATTTACAAACTAAAATTAACAAGCATCCTAATGTTATTAGTACCTCACCTTATATTGAAAAATATGCTTTACTAAGTACACATAATGGTACTCAAGGAATTAATGTACGAGGTATTAGACCTAACTTGGAAATAAAAACTTCTATTCTGTTAGATAAAATTAAGTTTGGTAATGCCAACTTGCTTAAATCAGACATTTTAGTTGGTACAGGATTGGCAACACAGCTAGGTTTAACTATTGGGGATAAAATTACACTACTTACACCTAAATTATCTTCTAATATTATAGGCATTCAGCCAAGGTTTAAACGCTTTACTATTAGCGGGATCTTTGATGCTGGTATTAGCGAATATGATAATAACTTAGCATTTATTAGCTTAGAACAAGCACAAAAGTTGTATATTATGGGAGATAAGGTCTCTGGTATTCGACTTAAGGTTGATGATTTATTCAATGCTAAGAAAATCACTAATGAAATTATTACTAATTTGCTAGACAGTCGATATTATGGCATTGACTGGACTGAACAAAAAGCCAACTTTATTAAAGCATTGAATCTTGAAAAACAGATGATTAGTATTATAATGTCGCTTATTATTGCAGTTGCTGCTTTTAATATTGTTTCTATGATAGTAATGGTGGTAACTGATAGAAAAGCCGATATTGCTATTTTAAGAACACTTGGCATGACACCTAATCGTATTGTAAAAATATTCCTTTATCAAGGATTAACAATTGGTCTAATTGGTATTACCATTGGTAGTATCTTAGGCGTATTACTCTCTCTTAATATTGAAATGATTGTTAGTGGTATTGAGTCTATTTTAGGATTCCAGTTCTTTCCAAAAGATGTATTCTATATCAGTCGATTTCCTTCTGAAATACATATAATAGATATAGTTAAAGTTATCTTAGGCGGTTTTATTTTAATAACAATTGCCTCTATTTATCCAGCCAAACTAGCAGGAAAAATAGATATTGCCGAGGTATTAAATCATGAATAAAATTATTGAATGTAACAATATTAGCTATACTTACCTTAATGGCAAACAAAAAATACCAATACTTAATAACCTCAACTTAAACGTTAAACAAGGTGAGTCAGTTGCAATTTTAGGACAATCAGGTTGTGGTAAATCTACTTTACTTAATCTATTAGGTGGTATTGATAAACCTACTCAAGGAAAAATACTTATCAATGGAATTAATCTAAATAAATTAAACGAGAACGATATCACGTTATTACGCGGTAAATATTTAGGATTTGTATACCAATTTCATCATCTGCTAAATGATTTTAGTATGCTTGATAATGTTGCCATGCCTGAACGAATACAAGGAGTTAATCAACAATCTGCTCAAGCCCATGCTAAAAAATTACTCTCAAAGATAGGGCTTGAACACCGCCTTAATCACTTACCAAGTGAACTCTCTGGTGGTGAACGCCAACGAGTTGCTATTGCAAGAGCCTTAATTACAAATCCCAGCTGTATTTTAGCAGATGAGCCTACTGGAAATTTAGATGCTAAAAATACTAATGAAGTACTCAACCTAATGTTGGAACTCAATCATAATCAGAACTGTGCACTCATTATAGTAACTCACGATGAAAAAATCGCTATAAAAATGGATAAATCTCTTATTTTAAATCACGGGATATTAACCTAAATATCAAACTATTTATGTTTTTGGCTGTCTATCAGAGTTACAGATGAATAAATTTATTTATTTCTTACCTTGCCTATAAATTGATGAGTATTTTTCAATAATTATTGTATTAATAATAAACCATACAGAAAACACTAGAAATACTATAAGTTAAAAACAATAAATACAATATTGAAAAGAATAATTACACTGAATCCTTAACAAAAACAAAATCTATAAGTAAATAAACATACTTATAATACACATCAATATAAATAATAAGAACATAGATTTAATTATCTTTTCAAATAACAAGATAAATCTTAATCAGGGATTGGCGTTCAATCTGTATTAACTCCTTGCTAAAGCATTATCTTTTACTATAAATAGTTAAAAATACAGCTACTATCGAAAATAAAATTAGTTCAATAATAAAAATTATACGAAAAAGCCAGATCCTATCTAACAATCTTTAAACCAATTATAAAACCAAAACTACTCAGATAGATTTTAGATATTAATACATGTATTCATTGCTATTTTCATATAAATATAAGAGGCTTTTAGCCAATATAAATAAAGAGGAAATAGTTCTAAACAGTTTTATGAAGTCTAAAAAAATGAATAAAACCGCTTTACAATTAAAAATTGTATTTTTTTAAAACAAAGAATGACAAGATATTGCAAAATTATCAACCAAAATTAATATATACTTAAAGTTTTACTCCCCGTACTTATCTTAGTTAGAATATTTTGATTATTAACATAACATAGCCTAGGTGAATAAGCTTTAAGCTCTTCTTCAGAGTACACAGCATACGCAGCAATAATTAACATATCACCTACATTCACTTTACGAGCAGCAGCACCATTAACTGAAATAATACCAGAATTATCCTTACCAAGAATTGTATAAGTTGTAAAACGGTTACCATTATTAATATTATATATTTGAATTTGTTCAAATGCACTAATACCTGCTGCATCTAACAACACACCATCAATCTCACAAGAACCTTCATAGTCCAGTTCAACTGCAGTTGTTGTTACCTTGTGCAATTTAGCACTCAAAAAAATTCTTTTCATAAAAATAAACTAACCTAAAAACTGAATCATAATACCTGCTGCAATTGCTGAACCAATCACACCAGCAACATTAGGACCCATTGCATGCATTAATAAAAAATTATGTGGATTAGCTTCTAAACCTACTTTGTTAGAAACACGAGCTGCCATAGGTACTGCAGAAACACCAGCAGAACCAATTAAAGGGTTAATTTTATTTTTACTAAACACATTCATACACTTTGCCATTAACACCCCACAAGCTGTACCAATGGCAAAAGCTACCATACCTAAAAGCAAAATACCTAAAGTATCTAATTGTAAAAACTTTTCTGCCATTAATTTTGAACCTACCGCCAAACCTAAAAAAATAGTCACAATATTAATTAAGGCATTTTGCATTGTATCACTCAAACGATTAACCACGTCAGATTCTTTCATTAGATTGCCAAAGGCAAACATACCCAGTAGTGGTGCTGCATCAGGCAACAATAAAGCCACTAACATTAACAACATAATAGGAAAAATAATCTTTTCAGATTTTGATACTTTACGCAATTGAACCATTTCAATTTGACGTTCCTTCTTAGTTGTTAAAGCACGCATAATTGGCGGTTGAATAAGTGGCACTAAAGCCATATAAGAATAAGAAGCAACTGCAATTGCACCTAATAAATCAGGTGCAAGTTTTGAAGCAACATAAATACTAGTTGGCCCATCAGCACCGCCAATAATGCCAATAGCAGCAGCATCAGTTAAGCTAAAGTCAAAAATTCCTAACACTGTTAAACCAATAGCGCCTAACAAGGTAACAAAAATACCAAATTGTGCTGCTGCACCAAGTAGCAATGTTTTAGGGTTAGCCAATAGCGGACCAAAGTCAGTTAATGCGCCCACACCCATAAAAATAATAAGTGGAAATGCACCAGACTCAATACCAACTACATAGAATATATGCAAAATACCACTACCCTCAGCAATACCTGCGCCTGGAATATTAGCTAAAATTGAACCAAAACCAATAGGTAATAACAACAATGGTTCAAAATTTTTAATGATTGCTAAATATAAAAGCAAAATACCAACCAATAGCATCAAACCTTGTCCCCAAAACATTTGATGAAGGCCTGTGTTAATCCAAAGTGTGTTTAATTGTTCCATATTAAAATCTAAAATTATGCGAGTATTAATAGAGTTTGACCTACGTCGACTGTATCACCTTCCTTAATCTCAATATCAGTCACAACACCACTTCTAGCGGCCTTAATTTCAGTTTCCATTTTCATGGCTTCAAGAATAACCAAAACATCTCCTTGTGCAATTTTTTGATTCACTTCAACTATTATTTTCCAAATAGTCCCTGATAATGGCGCACCAATAACCTCGCCTTTTGTTGTTGGTGCTATACTAAGTATTTCTTTTTCTACTGGGGTTGATATTTTTGTTTGATCATAAGAGGCTTTCATTGACGTAATATCACCCCCCGCTGAAACATCAACAGTATAAGAATTGCCTTTAAACGAAATGGTGTAAGTTTCTTCCTTTTTATTAGATTTTTGACAACTATCAACTACCTGTGACATTGGCTCAAAAAAATCAGGATTATCTCGATTTTGTAAGAATAAAATACCTACTTGTGGGAATAATGCATAAGTCAATAAATCATCAATCTTTTCTTTAGCCAAAACAATTCCTTTCTTGGCAACAATTCTATCAAATTCTTTTTCAAGAATCTGCATCTCTGGTGCAATATTATCAGCAGGCCTGCAAGTAATTGGCTCACCACCATCCAAAACCTTAACTTGTAAAGCTTGATCAACAGGTGCAGGTGTTGCGCCATATTCACCTTTAAGCACCCCAGCAGATTCTTTAGTAATTGTTTTATAGCGTTCACCAGTAAGTACATTAAGAACAGATTGTGTTCCTACAATTTGTGAGGTTGGTGTTACCAATGGTATATATCCTAGGTCCTTACGTACACATGCAATTTCAACTAATACTTCATCCATCTTATCAAGTGCACCTTGCTCACGTAATTGACTTTCCATATTGGTTAACATACCACCTGGCACTTGAGATAATAAAATTCTTGAATCCACTCCTTTAAGCAAACCTTCAAACTGTGTATATTTACAACGCACTGATCTAAAATAAGCATCAATTTCTTCTAGTTTTTTTAAATCTAGGCCTGTCTTTCTTGGACTATTTTCTAAAATAGAAACCACAGAATTAGTCGCACTATGACCATAAGTCATACTCATAGAACCAATAGCCGTATCAACACGATCAATACCAGCTTCAACAGCCTTAACAATGGTGGCAGTAGATAATCCAGTTGTTGCATGAGCATGTAGTTGAATAGGAATATCAACAACCATTTTTAATGCCTTAATCAAATCATAAGCCACATATGGTTGCAATAAACCTGCCATATCTTTAATACAAAGAGAGTGTGTGCCCATATCTTCAATCTCTCTAGCCATATCTAGCCATGTTTGAATGTTATGTACAGGACTAATTGTATAGGATAACGTACCTTGCGCATGTTGACCAATCTTAACCGTTTGGTCAGTTGCTGTTTTAAGGTTACGAATATCATTCATTGCATCAAAAATACGGAAAATACTCACGCCATTTTTTGCGCTTTGATCTACAAATTTACGAACCACATCGTCACTATAATGACGATAACCTAATAAATTTTGTCCTCTAAGCAACATCTGTTGAGGTGTGTTAGGCATTACTTTTTTAATCTCACGAATTCTATCCCAAGGATCTTCTCCTAAATAACGAATACACGAATCAAAAGTTGCCCCACCCCAAGACTCTATTGACCAATAGCCTATTTTATCTAATTTATCTGCAATTGGCAACATATCATCAATACGCATACGTGTTGCAAATAAAGACTGATGCGCATCTCTAAAAACAAGCTCTGTAATTTCCACTTTTTTACCTTGTGAACTATCAGACCTTTTAGTTAATTTTTTAAAAAAATCTAGCATGATCCTTATGTTCCCCTATGCATTTTTATTGCTTGTTCGATGATAAATTTAGTCTCTTCATCCATATCATCCTTAAACTCAGAGTTATGATAATCTTGCTTATCATGAATTTTACTTTGAAATTTTTGGATAATCATAGACATTAACTTAGTAATACCAACTAACAAAGTTAAAAATAAAAATACAAACCCCATACCAAACAAAGTTAAATTAAGCGCTTGAGTTATAAAATCTATTTGTTTCATATTATGATTTTTTATTAATTTGGTACCGATGGACGGAATCGAACCGTCACCCCCGAAGGAACTGGATTTTGAATCCAGCGCGTCTACCAATTCCACCACATCGGCAATATTTTTATTTATGTCTAAAAGTAATTCTTCCTTTAGTTAAGTCATAAGGCGTCATCTCAACGGTTACTTTATCACCTGGAAGGATTCGAATATAATGCTTGCGAATTTTGCCAGAAATATGTGCCAGAATACAATGACCATTTTCTAACTCAACCATAAAAGTTGTATTAGGTAACTTTTCTTTAACAAAACCTTCTAACTCGATGTAATCACTTTTTGACATAAAATCGCTATAAATTTCCAACTAAAACCAAGTTATTTTACCCGATTGTGAGAGGATAGTTAAAAAAATCATAAGCTAGATATCTAACTTTTATAGAAATTGAAAATGCTTTAATCTTAACCAAATCAGTTATAATAATAATATTTTTTATTATAAACATATTAATGAAAATCAGTTTTGAGTTTTTTCCACCCAAAACAGAACAGGGAAAAGAAAAACTAATCCAAGTTAGACAAAGTTTAAGTGTAGTATCGCCTAAATACTTTTCAGCCACTTCTGGTGCTGGTGGTACAACACAAGATACAACCTTAGAAACAGTATTAGATATTCAAAAAAATAATAATATTCCAGCCACACCACATTTATCTTGTATTGGCTTAAAAAAATCTAATATTATTGAATTATTAGACAAATACAAAGATATAAATATCAATCATATTATTGCACTAAGGGGAGATATTCCATCTAATATAAGAAATATAGGTGATTTTCATTATGCTAATGAATTAGTTGAATTTATTCGATCTAAATATAATGACAACTTTAACATTGAAGTAGCAGCCTACCCTGAAATGCATCCACAAGCAAAAAATATAGAAAGTGATTTAACACACTTTGTTAACAAAGTTAAAGCAGGTGCAAATGGAGCAATTACACAATACTTCTATAATGCTGATGCCTATTTTAGATTCCAAGATGACGTGCAAAAACTAGGGATAAACATTCCAATCACACCAGGAATTATGCCTATTACCAATTATACTAAATTGCTTAATTTTTCTAGTATGTGTGGCGCACAAATTCCAAAATGGATTTTAGAACGACTTAAATTTTATGAAAATGATCTAGAATCACTTAATGATTTTGGATTTGATGTTGTTGCTAATTTATGCCAAACACTCAAGAACCAAGGTGTAAATAGCTTCCATTTTTATTCAATGAATCTCGTTGAACCATCTCTTAAATTAGCAAAAAACATAATATAAATTAATATATTCTCAATTTAAATTAGATTGTGTCTTAATCCAATATTGAAGTTTATGCAAAGACACTTTATCTTGAGTATGACAACATTTCTCAAATATATTTAAACGACTATACAATTCTTCAAGCACCATTGCATAGTGTTCATTTCTTAGCTTTTCTTTATATAGTTTAGATTTAAGTGCAGTAACAATATTGATTAATTTTTCTTCATTTTCTTGTTTAGTAAAATCATCTACGCCAGCTTTAAACATAGCATCAGACTTTATTTGTTGCATTTTTTGCATGTATTTATCTTGTTCTGAATGTAAACTTATCTTAGGGTAAGCTAACCTAATACTATCCGTTGTTACATAGCCCTCGTGAGTTTGTAACTTACCCAAATTAATTTGTGTTTGAATATGAGCACGACTTACGCCAAGTTTACGTGCTGCTTGTGAAACGCTTAATTTAATCACACTTTCTCTCCAAAAAACCATTAAAGATAGCTGATAAATTAACTACATTTTACTGGTTTGTCAAGTGTATTAAGATTCATTAATACTGAAATAATACCATTATTACTGGTATTTGGAGTAACTAATACTTTATCAAACTCAATTGAATTGACATAAATTTTGATCCTTTCACTCAAAACGACCAATAAATAGTTTTTCAATTTATCAACATGATTAATTTGATTAACTATTTTTATTAGAGATTTCATATTATCTATACTGGTAATACTAATAACACCTTCTCTACTTAACAAGAATTTATCAAGAGATTGACAATGTAAGTGACTAATATCACAGCAAACACGTTCATATACCTCAACATATTCAACTTGATTTCCTTGCTTAATCAAACCTTGCTTTAAGGTCTCTCTACCACCCCTACCCCTAAAAATTAAAATTGTTTTACCATTCAACTGGGTTACACTATCAAGTTCTAACAGAGCTTCGCTAGAAGCCTTATTTTTAGGAAAATCATTAATAATAATATTATTTTCACTCAACTTTTTAGCAGTAGCACTACCCACTGCTAAAACCTGCTGATAACTAATCTTCTTCAGAATCTTTAATCCATATTCAACAGCATTAGCACTAATAAAAATAATCACATCATAATGATTTTTTTCTGATCTAATATCGATAGGGTGAAGCTTTAAAGTTGGGAAAAAAAGTGGATTATTACCGCTTTTAACCACCATATTTTGTAGTTCTTCTACTTGTAAAGCTGGTCTAGTCAACATTACATTCACTGACTAAAACCCTAATATTTCAGCAATAATTCGTATTTTATTCAATGTTTCACTTTCTGCATACTTACAAATAAGTACAATTTTAGTATTAACTAACGATACATCTTGTAAAAAATTTCTAATTTGTTTTTCATCCAAAATATTAGAAGTATAAAGAATAGGAAATTGAGTAAAATAAAAATATTTATTTGTTATTAGCTTGGTATTTAAATCAAACTTAAGTTTTTTATCAGACTGAAAACATAATTTATAATCACTTAATATTTTCATTACTTCATTACTTGGTTGTTCATCCAGTTCACAAAATAAATTAAATTGAGATCGATATTGATGGATTGGTTGCAGTAGCAATATAAGCAAAGGTATCTCTAATAACTGTGTCTGTTCAATATATACAACTAATTCGAACACCTCATCTGACTCTTTCAATTCTATAAATATCTGTTCAAGATCCTCCTTAGTATCAATTTTTAAAGATAATGCTTTGAATAAGGTTGAATAATAATCAAACCGCCATTCATTAGGTAAATCATCAGGATAAAAATCGTCAAGCAAATCTAAGTCACTACGACCAATTAATAATTCTGTTTTATTCATTTGGTTTTATATGTCTTTATAATAAAATAAAAGTTTTATACAAAGATCTATTTATTAAAAAATGCCAGATATTCTACTACCAATTATTGCCTTGTTATCAGGATTTACACTTTTAATTTGGAGTGCGGATAAATTTACTGAAAATGGGGTAAAAATTGCTAATATTTTTAAAATATCACCCTTTATTATTGGGATAATCATATTAGGATTTGGCACTAGTATACCTGAAATATTAATATCAGCACTTGCCGCTATAAAAGGTAATACAGGACTTAGTATTGGCAATGCAGTTGGTTCTAATATTTTTAATATTTCCCTAATATTAGGTATTAGCGCAATTATTTCCCCAATTAACATACAATGGGATATCTTAAAAAAAGAATGGTTATTTTTAATGATTACTACACTTTGTGCAGGATTTTTGTTATATGATTATCGCCTTGATTTTAAAGATGGTTTGATTTTATCATCTTTATTAGTTTTATTTTTTGCTTATATCTTTAAACAAGCAAAAAATAAAACACATCATAATTTTGATGAATTTAAACATAATATCAATAAGAATCAAATTAAAAAAACTCAGATAATTCTAATTATAAGCTTAACGATTTTGGTCTCTAGCGCAGAACTTATAGCCTGGGGTGGTGTAGAAGTAGCTAAAATATTTGGTATTTCAGATCTTATTATTGGGCTTAGCATTATAGCTCTAGGAACTAGCTTACCAGAACTAGCGGTATCAATCTCAAGCGTTTTGAAAAAACAATATACAATGGTGGTTGGCAATATAATCGGCTCTAACATATTTAACACTATTGCTGTATTAGCTATACCAGGATTAATCCATCCATCAGATGTACCAATTGAAGTTATAAATAGAGACTATCCACTCATGTTATTATTGACTATTTTATTGTTTGTTATTTCTTACAAGTTTAGCAAAAAACATATTATTAATCGTTTTGGAGGGTTTTTTCTTGTTGGTATATTTAGTCTTTATATGTATCAATTATTATGAAATTAACTCTTAACAATGAGTCTGATACTTATCATATTGCACATCAATTAGCTCAGTGTACTCAGTTAGTTGATAGTTGCATTGTTATTTATTTAGAAGGTGATTTAGGAGTTGGAAAGACTACATTTGCTAGAGGTTTTATCCAGTTCTATGGATTTGATCAAGTTAAAAGCCCTACCTATTCTCTTGTAGAAAGCTATATCAATGATAAAATCAATATTCACCACTTTGATTGTTATCGATTAGGCGATGCACAAGAGTTAGAATATATTGGTATTCGAGAATATTTAGCACCTGGGCATATTCAGTTGATTGAATGGGCAGAATTAGGCAAAGGTATAATTGCGCCAACAGATATGATAATTAAAATAACTGATGATTTAGATAAGCATGAACTACAAATAACAACTCATACACAAGTTGGTAATCAACTACTTGCATGCATCAACTGATAGAAACTTTTTCCAATAAAATTTATTTATCTTTGTTACAAACAATAGAAACACATTGTTTATTAAACCAGTACCTGAATAAACTAAAACTACAATTGATATTAAAGATGACTAAAATTTTATAGAATTACCCTAAAAAAATCATGATATCCATAAACAGAAATTAGAATTTTAAGATAAACTGAATAAAAACAACCCTTTACATAAAAACAAAAAAAAAGATTCTATTATTTTAATTATGCCATAAACTTCCTCTATGTTAGCTATAACTACATTTATTATTCATCTTTAAGATGAATAATAACTTAAAATTCAAAAGAACAAGATTAATATTGCTAACGCAATTTATTATTATAGGTATTTTAAATTATTACAAATAAATCTTATAAGCTACTTGTTATTTAACTTATCAGGTGCACATTCCTTTTCTGGTGGTTCATAATTTGGATCGTTTGGGTTCATAAATACAAAATGATAATCGCTATTTTTATCTATCTGGTCAAAATCCACCACCATACCTTCAAGTAATACTTTTTGATCATAAGCAAAAATATACTCAATACCATTAGATTTAAGGTGGATATCGCTGTCATTACGATCATCAAAACCCATAAAATATTGAAAACCATCATCAGTTTTATCGACAAAAAAGCGAATCAAAAGTCCTTTATTTTCTGGATTATGAGTTGATAAAATGATTTCATCCGACGCCTTTTTTGTAATTATAATCATAGCTCCTGTTCTTTAACCTTATTTATAAAATCCACAAATTGTATAACCCATTCATTACTCGCTACATTATGCAAATGTGTGTATGAAGCCAAAAGATTATACTTCATAATACCATCAAACTTATTACTCACACCTACACCACGCAAAACATTAAAAGCATAGCGTGTATTGGAATTAATATTTTTAAGCTTTGAGTAGTGAAATTCATGTGCATAAATATGCTTAGATACTCCAGACCAACAATGCTCATCGGTTGGTTCTAACTCAACATAACCTCTACCAATAGGCTTAGACATCATATAACTATCTGCATCAATTATACCAATCATTGAATAAGTTTCTTTATTATTAGTAATGCTATTGGTTAAATACATTAAACCACCACACTCTACATACGTTGGTAAATTGTGTTCTATTTTAGTTTTAATATCTTCTAATAAGGATTGATTAGCATTTAACGCCTCAAGTTGCATTTCTGGAAAACCACCACCGATAAACAACCCATCACATATTGGCAAATTATTATCTTTAAGTGTATCAAAGTATTTTATACTAACGCCTAATGACTCAAATTTATCCAAATCATCCTGATAATAAAAATTAAACACAGCATCTTTAGCAATAGCAATAATGATTTTTTCCTTAATTGTATTGACATTTGTATATGTGTTAATAATTTTATTATTGGACTTAACGCAATTAAAGTCCAATAATATATTAAGATCAACTTGATCAGTAATAATATTAGCAACTTTTTTGATAAAAATTTGCGATTGTGATGTTTCGTTAGCAGGCATTAATCCTAAATGACGCTCATCAATTATTAATGCTTTAGAACGACGTATACAGCCTAACACATGAATATCAGTGTAATAATTAATAGCCTGTATCAATTTTGATTCATGACGCTCACTAGCTACTTTATTTAAGATAACACCAGCAATATTTATCTCTTTATCAAATACTTGATAACCACTAAGCAGTGGTGCAACACCACGGGTAATACCTGTACTGTCAATCACTAATATCACAGGAGTCATTAATAATTTAGCAAGATCGGCGTTAGCATCACCACCAGTAACACTCATACCATCAAACAAACCTTTATTTCCTTCAATAATATCAATATCACTATTTGAACTTTGGTTTTGATACAACTGGATTATTTCATCATCAGTCATGTTATAAAAATCTAAATTATAACAAGGGTTTCCACTGGCTTTAGAAAGCCAAATAGGGTCAATATAATCAGGCCCTTTTTTAAAAGTCTGGACATTTAAAGATTGTTGTTTAAATGCAGCACATAATCCTAAACTAATAACAGTTTTTCCTGATGATTTATGAGCAGCAGATAAATAAAACGATAAAGACATTAATATCTACTTAATTTTAATATAAAACTATCCTTTATGATATGAATCAGTCAAATCATCTTCCAAACTCTCCGGTAAGAATGCTAAAAATTTAACTAAAAATGTAACTATAATGATTGCTAAAGCAATACCACCAATACCAAGAAAAATTTCTGGTAATGAAACTAAATATTGAGCAATATCACCATAACCCTCTAAAATCTCCTTGCCTGGAAATAACTCCATTGGATAAGCCTGACCCCCAATGATAATAACGTATAATTGGACAAACCCACCAATAATAATTAACACAGAAGACAAACCTAACATTGAACGATCTCCTTTAGTAAAAGGATGATAAATCAATACCATGGGAACAATACCACCCAAAATAATTTGACCATACCAAAATAATTTTGTATAAATACCACCATCAAAAAGAATAAAGTTCTCAATACCAGCATTTTCTGCTAAGTACAAATTACCCAAATGATATACCGCTACAAAATACATAACTGCTGCAACAAATACACCTAAAAGATTTCTTAAACGATTTACTATAATATTTCCTAAAGGCCTGTTAGTCCACTTATAGCTCGCCATTAAAATCAGTATGAAAGATGCCAACCCAAATGAAAAAGACATAATGATAAACATAGGAGCCATAATAACAGCATCATAAGCTTGTCTAGCAACTAAAAATCCAAAAATAGAGCCTGTTCCTGTAGTTAAAATTAAACGCCAACTAAAAGCAACTAAACCCACTTTATGACTAAACTTATCCATACGACGCTCAAACATCATCCATAAATAAATAGCAACTACTACAAAGAAGCCATTATATAAAATAATATTCCAAGCAAAAATTGATTTAAAATTATATTCAGTCATTGCAACAATTAAACGATCTATACGACCTAAATCAAGAACTAATACCATTAACCCTCCGGCTAATAATGATAACGCAACTAAACCAGATAAACGTGATAATGATTTATATAGCTTTTTATTAAACACAGAAGAAATTGAAGCCACGTTTAATGCACCACTTGCTGCTATTATCAAGAATAAAGCAAAAACATGTGGTATACCCCATACAATACGATTATTCATACCAGTCACAAAATGACCGTAGTGCTCTACATAGTATACACTGCCTAGTGCAGCCAAAATTAAAATCCAAAGTCCTGTAATTAAAGTATAAAAGCCTAGGCTTTTTCCTTCAATTTGCTCAAAACGAATATTACTCATAAAATTCCAAAATTAAATTTATTATTTAAATACCACTATAGCGCACGCCAGTATTTAGATTAAGATCTGACCTGATTTGTGAAGATTGAATTATTTTCAGGGTTTGGTTTATTTGGCTTGATTCATCATACAAATTACCAAAAATGACAGCTTCGCTATTAACACTTTCAACACAAGCAGGTGTTTCGCCTTTGTCAATCTTGTGTACACACATCGTACAAGCTTCAACTGTGCCTTTACCACGAGGCATATGTTCTTTCTGATTGTTTAATGTTTCATGTACAAATGAACGTGCATCATATGGACAAGCCATCATACAATAACGACAACCAATACATAAATGCTTATCTACCAACACAATCCCATCTTCACGTTTCATAGAAGCGTTGGTTGGACAAACATCAACACAAGGCGGTTCTTCACAATGCTGACACATAAGTGCAAGATTACTTACTTTATTAGTTGCTTTATCTTTAACCTTTAGTTTTTTAATCCAGCCTGGTTTTTGACTAGCTGTTGAGTGTGTTTCAGTACCCCAACCTTGTTCTTGTTGACAAGCATTAACCATGCCATCAATATCAGTCTCAGTTAACTTATTGGTATCAATCAACAAGCCCCAACGCTTTTTATTGGTAACAGGTATTTCATTAACACTAGCAAATGTGGTAAGTGTAATACCACTAGCAACTATAGCAACCCCTGTCGTTGTTGCATTCATGATTTTAATAAAATCTCGACGATTTAATGTTTTATTCATAATAAACTTTCCCTTGGAACCGTACGATGACAACTGAAACAATCAAAACTAACACCGACTTTCTTATGACAATCTGAACAAAATTGACCTTTCTTATCAACTGAGTAATATTGATTGTTTATCTTATTTTTATTAACATGGCACGAAACACAACCTTTTAAAGAATATTCATTTGTTCGTATACCTTTACGCAAGGTTTTATTACGTTTATGACGTAATAATTCAGGATGCATTTTTCGAATAATTGAAGGACTTTCATGAAATACTTTACCGGATACTTTAATAGAACTAGCTTGTTCACCAAGATTAGCATATTCGTCAATATACGCAAATACACTACTTACCAACAAACTTAAAAAAACAACCAAAAAACGATTCATAATTTTTATCCAGCTTAGATTAAATCGAATTACTCACCAAGACCCATTTGTATATAACCAGTCGGACAAACATCAGCACAAATATGACAACCAATACACTTATTGTAATCAGTATCAACATACCTACCTAACGTTGCTTTATCTTTCTTAACTTTAAATACCGCATCTTGAGGACAATACATCACACAGTTATCACATTCAAAACATAATCCACAAGACATACAACGGGATGCTTCTTTTTGCGCTTCCTTTTCAGTATAGCCAATTAAACGCTCATTAAAATTACCTAATACATTATCAACATCCACTAATTTGTGATTACGTTGATTCTGTTGTTCATGGTCAAAATGACCTAAGAATAATTCTGTATGTGGAATTATGGAAGCAAATGCCCGATCTTCATAATTATGCACGGCAAAATTAGCGCTATCTGTTGCAGTTGCAACGTCAGAACCTGACTTATAAGATTTAGGAGCAAGGTCCCATTCTTTTAATTTCTCCATTAAATCAAAATAACTAACGTCGACCTTAGGCCGAGTATGCTGCTCGGAACCTGAAAGATAATCACCGATACTTTCGGCAACAACTGATGCTTGACCAATAGCAGTTGTCAATAAGTGCGGACGAATCACATCACCACAAACAAAGAAACCTGGCTTATTAGGCACTTGATAATTCTTATCTGCGTCAATAAATCCATGCTTATTAAAGAAAGAAATATCTATACCTTCAGAATCAACACCTTGACCAATTGCAGAAACAATTAGTTCACACTCAATGTCAAACTCAGAACCTTTAATTGGGGTACTACCATCCTCTTCTAAACGAATCATGCGTAATGCAGTTGCACGACCATCTTTTCCTGTAATTACTTCAACAGGTTGTAATTGACCTTGAATTTCAACACCTTCACGAGTTGCATCATCAATTTCTTCTTGTGCTGCCGGCATATTTACAACAGTAGAACGTGTTGTTAATAATACATCTGCACCTAAGCGCTTAGAGGTATCAACCACATCATGTGTTGTATCACTAAAAATAATATGTTCAGGACGATCTTTCTCAGCAGCATTATTAATATTACCCAAACGACGTGCGACTGATACAACATCAATAGATGTATCACCCCCACCAATACAAATTACTTTACCTGTAATATGCCTTAAACGACCTTGATTATACGCTTCAAGAAAAGCAATACCAGAAACACAATTTGTTGCTTTACCTCCTGGTACAGGCAATGTACGACCACTCATAGCACCTATCGCAAATAAAACTGCATCAAACTTTTTCTCTAATTCATCAATAGTAATATCAATACCAACTTTGGTATTCATTCTAGTTTCAACACCTGTATTGATAATACGGTCAATCTCATAAGATAACACATCACGGGGCACACGATAATCAGGAATTCCGTACATCATCATTCCACCTAGTTGATTGTATTTTTCAAATATAGTTACGCTATGACCTTGACGACGTAATTTAAGTGCTGTTGTTAAGCCACCACAACCACCACCAATAATAGCCACTTTTTTACCCGTGTCTTTAGCATTAATTGTAAATGTATAACCCTCAACTTTTGCATTATCACCAATAAACTGTTCAACCGCATTAATACCAACTGTATTCTCAACTTCATTACGATTACAACCATCCTCACAAGGTGCTGGACAAACACGACCCATTATTGATGGAAATGGATTTGAATCTGTAGATCTTTGAAATGCATACTCTTGCCAAGATAGTTCACCAGAAGGCTTCTCCATACCACGAACAATATCTAACCATCCACGAACATTATGTCCTGAAGGGCACGAACCTTGACAAGGTGGTGTTTGGGTAACATAAGTAGGACACTTATGAGAAGTATCTTCTTTAAAAATCTTTTGACTCCATGGTACTGTTTTTTGCTCATCACCATCATTCGTATACAATCTAAATGTATGGTTATCGCTTTTAGTTGGCATACCATACGGATTCTTCTGCATATTAAATCTCCTTATATTCGTTTAAAATTATTCTATTTCTGCCATAATAAAATCATCAGTCAACTTCTGATTTATCCTCCTGAACTTCTATTTTTCGCTTATCCATAATAATCGCCTCACTCACTAATTGATGAACACTCACAATCATATATGGATCAAAATCAAATTTAGGAAGCACCTTAGAAAACTGCGACTTACAGATAGCACAAATAGCAGCTAATGTATTCACGCCATTGTCTTTTTCAACTGTTTTCAGTGCTTGCATTCTTGGCATTGCACCTTTTACACGAATTTCCATTAAATCGTCTGTTAGCAAACCTCCTCCACCACCACAACAAAAAGTTGACTCTTTAATAGTGCTACGCTCCATATCAACATAATTATTACATACAGATTTAATAACTTCACGTGGCAAAATAAATTGACCACCTAAAATACCGCCCATATTGGTTGCGCGTGCAACATTACACGAATCATGGAAAGTAACTGTACGATCATCATTAGCAGACTTATCAAATACTAACTTACCTCTTTGAATTAAATCATGAGTATATTCAATAATATGTTGTGGTTGAGGATAACGATGATCTAATTGATCTTGTAATTTTTGACTAAATTCATCAGCAGCACCCACACCTACACCCGATAAAGTATTCCAAAAACTATAAGCAACACGCCAAGCATGTCCACACTCACCTACCATAACCCGGGACACTTCTAAATCAAGAGCTGCTTTACGTATTCGTAAAGCAGCTTTACGCATAACATCATAAGAACCAATAAACATACCGAAGTTAGCCCCTTCAGAAGCATATGAACTTAACGTCCAACTCACTCCATCCTGATGGAATACCTTACCATAACCAATTAACCCATCAATATGAGGTTCAGCAAAAAAATCTGCTGATGGAGTAATTAATAAAATTTCAGCGCCTTTTTGGTCCAATGGATATTTAACAGCAATTCCTCCTGTCTCTTCTTCAATTTCTTCCTCAAGATCAAGCAATGTATCACGCAAAGCTGGTTCAGGCAAACCTAAGTTATTACCAATTGTTAAAGCCTTACCTAAGATTTGATTACAGTATTTTTGACCTATACCAACCACATCAAGAACCTCACGAGCTGCCATTGAAATTTCAGCTGTATCAATACCGTATGGACAGAATACTGAACAACGACGACACTGTGAACATTGATGAAAATAGTTATACCAATCATCCAACATATCATTGTCTAATTCCTTAGCACCTACCAACTTAGGGAAATATTTACCTGCAAAAGTAAAATAGCGACGATACACGCTTCTAAACAAATCTTGACGTGCAACCGGCATATTTTTCGGATCTGAAGAACCTAAAAAGTAATGACACTTATCAGTGCAAGCACCACATTTAACACATGAATCTAAAAATACTTGCACGGAGCGATATTTAGACTTAATCTCACCTATTTTATCAATAGCAACTTTCTGCCAATTGTCTACTTTTTCACCAGGAAATCCTAATGGATTTTGAAATTCTTGTGCAGATTTAAATGGTCCTTCACCATCCATAACACCTTCTTTTAACTTAGGAGTTTCAAGATAAGTAGGTAATGCCGGAATGTCAAATTCTTTTACCATACTATTCATCCTTACCTAAAATTTGTTTTAATCGTATTGCATGTTCTTTTTCTTGTTTAAGTGCCCAAGGTGCAATATGGCGCTTTGAACGAGCATTATCCACCTGATTGAGTGTTGGACTAAAAAAAATACCTGGCATATGTAATAATTTAGAAATTGGAAAAATTGCCATCAACACAAACACCAAAAAAATATGTATTAAAAAATATACTTCTGTTGGTAAATTTTTCCAATTAAAACTCACTAGCCCTGAGGCAAATTCCTTTACCATAATAATGTCTGTATGATTACTGGTAAATGTCATAATCATTCCACTTATGCCAATAATAAGTAACATAATTAACATTAAATAATCACTCGGAGCTGAAATATAACGGATACGATCAACAAAAATACGACGTAGCATCAATCCAATAAGACCAATCACCATCACAAAAGCAGCGTATTTAAAAGATTGAGTTAATAAAAAAATATCAGGTAAATCATAAGGCCAAAAATAACGTATATGACGAATTAAAATCAATAATAAACCAATATGAAATAACCAGCCAAACAACCAAATCCATTTATTTGATCTGAATAAACTTTCAAATAAAACTATTTCACGAATTATACGCATAACTACACCTTTTTGTGTTAACGGAGTTGGTGCAATAGGAATTTTAAGAGGAGCTGGAGTTATCCCAAATTGATATATTTTTTTCACCATCCCAATAAAAAATACAATTAATGAAATATAAAATAAAGCGGTAAAAAAAATGCTTATTACAGACATGTTGCTCTCAAATTCAATGAATAAAATATCAAAAAAACATTCACAAAAGCAAATGTTTTTATTACGTTTGTATTGACTTAAATACAACCAGTTGGTTTTGGCAATCCAGCAAAACGACAACCTTGTTTACCAGGGCCATATGGAAATAAAGAATATAAATACTTAGAGTTACCTTTATCTTTACCCATTCTTTTAGCAATCGCTTTAGTTAATACACGTACTGCAGGTGCAATTTGATACTCTTCAAAATATTCACGTAAAAAATTAATCACATCCCAATGTTCATTACTTAATAAAACATCATCATCTTTTGCCATTTGTTCAGCAATTTCCTTACTCCAATCACCTAGATCTACCAAGAAACCTTCTTCATCTACTTCTGCGCCTAAAATATCAGCCATTTTTTTTACTCCTATATAAAAATTATAAATTAAACCCAAGAAACCGAAGTTCCATGTTCAACAACCAAATCAACAAAACCTGTATAATCAATTAATTTAATATTATCAATAAGTTTTGAAGAAATTCCTCTCGCCTTAACATCACCTTGAAGCGCATAAACTCTACCTTGATTGGCAAGATTGGCAATCATTGATGAATTAATATTTTTTGTCGCAGAAATAACACCATCTTCAATTAATAAAATGACACTTGTATCATCAATTATATTAATACAGGATTTGAGTGAATTTCGCTCAAAAGATGATTTATTAACAGTATGTAACATATTCAATTCCCTTAAAAACTAAAACATACGTCTTGTTTAGACATAATTTTTGAAATCTCTGCATTAGAAACCACTTTAATACTTGATTTTTCTACCCAATTATCATCCTCATCTTCATACACTAAAGGCATTAAATCATCTACACTTAGACCTCTTTCTTCTAAAGACTCCGCTGATACATAAAGTTTATTAATTTCATAATCTCCTAAAGCATGAAAAGTTTTAGAGAAATTCTTCATACCAATACCATTAGTATTTTGACCTTCAATAATTTGATACACACCATCATCAATAAAAGCCAAAGAGACATCTTGATCAAACGCTGCAGCAACCAATACAACTTCCAACGACTCAATTGCATATACTGTACCAAATGAAGAACGACGATTTAAATACATAAATTTTTTAATTGCCATAAATTAGTCTCCAAATACTACTAAACGATCGGACTGAATGCCTGCTTCAATCAACTGACCTAAACCAGAAATACGAAATGCTGGATGAATATTATTACCATCAATACCATTTTTGCTCGCTTCGGATTCATCTAACATTCCACGACGAAGCGCTGCTGCTACACATACAACAAGTTCAGGTTCGCTATTAGCGTTCTTAATTCCTAACTCAGCCCACTGGTTAACAACATTACGATCGTCTTGTGGAGGTATTGTAAAACGTGATGCATTATTCACACCATCATGATAGAAAAATACACGAAAAATTTCATGCCCTTTTTCAATTGCTGCTTTAGCAAATTGATATGCTGTATCAGATGCTTGATGCTGATATGGTCCTTCGTTAATTTGAATAGAAATCTTCATAATAAAAGCTATTTAAAAACGAATATATGCAGAAGAATTTAACTCATGACGCGCACCCTTCCAATCATTGATATGAAATTTAGTAAACGGCAAACCTGTCTTCTCAAAAAATGCTGGCCAACCAATACGGTCAACCCATTCACCCATTCTTTCCCAATCACGAGCATCTTCTTTATAAATAGATAAAATATTTTTAACCACTGCAGTAACTTCTGGCCATCTTGGTGGATTATTAGGCAAATTAGAAGCAACTAATTTATGAAACGAAGGTTTAGATCTAGCATTTGAGTTCTTACCACCAATCCATAATGCAATCTTAGAATATTCAGGATCATTAATTTGCATCGGCGGGCATGGCGGAAAGCATGCACCACAACAGATACATTTCTTCTCATCAACTTCCAATGTTGGCTTGCCATTAACCATTGCAGGACGAATCGCAGCAACTGGACAACGTGCTACAACAGTGGGACGCTCACACACGTTAGCCACTAAATCATGGTTAATTTTAGGTGGTTTAGTATGTTGAACATTAAGAGCAATATCACCTTGACCACCACAATTAATCTGACAACAAGAAGTAGTCATATGTACACGATTAGGCATTTCTTCTCTAGTGAATTCCTCATGCATTTCATCCATGAGTGACTTTACAATACCAGAAGCATCTGTACCTGGAATATCACAATGCAACCAACCTTGAGTATGTGAAATCATGGTTACTGATGGACCTGTACCACCTACAGGAAAACCTGATTCAGTTAGTGCTTCAATTAATGACTCAACTTTAGCTTCATCAGCCACCATATATTCAACATTAGAACGCATAGTAAACCGTACATGTCCATCAGCAAATTCATCAGCAATATCAGCTAATTTTCTAATAGTATACACATCCATTTGACGTGAAGTGCCACAACGAACTGTCCAAATTTCTTCATGATTTTTTGAAGTGTGATGTAATACACCTGGACGAGGACGATCATGATAAACCCATTGTCCGTAGTTACGACGCATGGTTGGATGCATGTATTGAATAGGATCAGGACAACCTGATTCAATAGGCATTCTTGGTGCTTTAGCCATTTTATTTCTCCCAATATATTATAAAATTAGGTAAAATCTACATTCACCTAAAAGTTTGTTATTTAAACTATATGATTATGCACTTACCTCTGCTTTATTTTCAAACCACTTAATAGCTTCTTCGTCCCATGTATCCATACGAACATAAGATGAAGTACGTGTAGAATTAACCATATTAGGATCTACGTTAAGGCCAATTCCTTCAAGAAAATTAACCACACCAATACGCTCAATCATTTCACCAGTTCTTTCATGTTCTAATGCATTTTCAGCAAAGAAATCAATCACTTCACCTGCCAAATTTTCAATTTCTTCAAGATTATCTGCTGTATCCATTTTCATAAATGGCACAACTACTGAACCAAATAAATCACCAATTTTAAGCGTACGCTTACCGCCCATAATAATCATAACACCTTTATCATCACCAGTTGCTAGAATAGGCTCTACATCACCTTTAGCAATATATTTATGAGTTAAGGGGCTAGTAACATTTAAACAATGCATACATTTAACACAATTCTTGTTATCAATTGTAACCGAATCGTCCTCATTAAGAGTCATAGCACTAGTAGGACAACGAGAAATAATATTATCAACAACATAACTACGACCTTTATCTGCCACCATAGACTGCCATAAATATTGGTTAACTTTAATATCATCTCTCCAGGTACCAATAACTGCAAAGTCAGCACGTTGAACTGTATTCATACAATCATTTGAACAGCCTGACACTTTAAATTTCATCTTATATGGTAGTGCTGGACGATGCATATCATCTAAAAAAGCATTAACTAATGTACGCAAAACCGCTTGCTCATTAACATTTGACATCTCACAACGTGAAGCACCGACACAAGACATTCCTGTACGTACTGCAGGACCAGCACCACCTAAATCAAAACCATAATCATTAAATGTATTAAAAATAGTCTGTGTTGTTTCTTCAGTAGCACCTTGTAACATGATGTCGCCTGATTGACCGTGTAATGCAATTAAACCAGAACCTCCATTATCTACAAACATATCACACATATCTCTTAATAAAGTTGATGTGTAGTGCATCCCTGCTGGTGGTTGAACACGCAAGGTATGAAACTCACCTGCCGCAGGAAACTTATACTCTCCTTTATCATCTTTTAACTCATTAAAACGTGGAATGATACCACCACCATAACCAATAACACCAACTGTACCACCTTTCCAATAGCCTTTTTTGGTTACATATGAAGTTTCTAGTGTGCCTAATACGTCACGCGCCATCTCAGCACCAGCATGACTATCGCTTGCTAATCTTTTAAGTCCTGTAACGAATGAAGGCCATGGACCATTTTCCAACTCATCAAGGTTTGGTGTGTTATATAACTCTGCCATTTTATCTCTCCAGTATATTAAATAAATCCCTTGGATGTTCTCACAAGAAGATGTTGAACAAAATAAATTATACTTAAAATAGGGATAATACTAGAGCTGATTAGTGGTACTAACTACTACCCTTAGGAGGTAGATTAGTTTAATCTTTACAGATTACTAGCTATAAATAAAAACTAATAGAATTAGTTAATGACATTGAAAATTATACTAAGGAATAATAATTAAAAAAGTATCTCATGATAAATATTCATTAACTTTAACAGCAACACCACGACCTTCATTAATAGCCCATACAACTAACGACTGTCCACGACGACAATCTCCAGCAGTAAAAATACCTTTTTGTGATGTTTTATATTGACCATATTTAGCTTTATAATTACCATGTTCATCAAGCTTAATATTAGCATCATCACTTAAATAATGTTCAGGAGAAACAAATCCCATTGATAATAAAACTAATTGCGTACTCCAAGTTCTCTCACTACCATTAATTTCCATAAATTCTCCGTTTTGAAAATCCACATTAACCGTATTTAAACCAATTACAAAGTCCTGATCATCTTTAATAAATGATTTAGTCATTAAACAGTATTGTCTTGGATCTTTACCAAATATTTCTGTTACTTCAGTGTGTCCATAATCTACACGATAAATAAGTGGCCATAGCGGCCAAGGATTGTTTGACATACGTTTAGTTGGGGGTTTACTCATTAATTCAAAGTTAACAATAGATCTTGCACCTTGACGTAACGCTGTACTAATACAATCAGTACCTGTATCTCCACCACCAATCACAATCACATCCTTATCTTTAGCAGATAAATCTGACTCTTCTGCATATCCGTTGTCCAATAAGCTTTTGGTATTTTTAGTTAGATATTCCATTGCCAAGTGCACTCCCTGTGCTTGGCGATTATTCACTAACAAATCACGTGCTTTACTCACACCTGTAGTAAGTATAAGTGCATCAAAATCCTGTTGCAATTGTATTGTGGTAATATCCTTACCAACATTGACATTTATTATAAATTCAATTCCTGAATTTTGCATTAATTTAACACGGCGATTAACCACATCTTTACTAAGTTTCATATTCGGAATGCCATACATTAACAAACCACCAATACGATCATCACGCTCAAATATAGTAACACTATGACCTATTTTATTTAATTCATCTGCTGCTGCCAAACCTGCAGGACCAGAACCAATAATAGCAATTTTCTTACCTGTTCTGTACTCAACTATATATGGTTTAATACGATCTTCATCAAAACCTCTATCAATAATAGCTTGCTCAATATTCTTAATCGTGACTGCAGAATTATTAATGCCTAATACGCAAGAACCTTCACAAGGTGCAGGACAAACACGACCTGTAAATTCTGGAAAATTATTAGTTTTCAATAAACGTGTTAACGCTTCTTGCCATTTATTATGATAAATTAAATCATTAAATTCTGGAATGAGATTATCAACTGGACAACCGTTCTCTGACTGGCAAAAAGGCACACCACAATCCATACATCTTGCAGCTTGTTCTTGAAAATGAACTACATCACTATAACCTGTAAAAATTTCACCATAATCTTTAATACGTAAATCAACAGAACGATAATCATCAGTTTTTCGATTAAATTCTTTAAAACCAGTTATCTTTCCCATAAATAAATAAACACTTATAATTTAATGTCAAACATTATGCCATATTTATTAAAAAATTACATCATTCAAAAGAATAATAAAATTTTATATATCATATTCTTATCTTGTTCACTAAAAAAATAACGGTATAATTATTTCCTTTTTATAAAAGTTTTTTAAAGGAATACTATAAAATGAATTTAATTGACCAAATTGAAAAAGAACAATTAAGATCAGACCTACCTTTATTCGTATCAGGTGATACTATTATTGTACAAGTAAAAGTACGTGAGGGTGAACGTGAAAGGTTGCAAGCATTTGAAGGCGTGGTTATTGCTAAAAAAAACCGGGGTATTGGCTCAGCATTTACAGTTAGGAAAATTTCTCATGGTGAGGGTGTTGAAAGAGTTTTTCAAACCCACTCAAAAATGATTGACTCAATTGAAGTAAAGCGTCGTGGAAAAGTTCACCAAGCCAAACTTTACTATCTTCGTGGTCTTACTGGTAAAAAAGCTAGGATAAAAGAAAAGCTCCAAATTAGAAAATAAGCAAATTTATTTTTATAAAAAATAATCAATAATTTTAATTATTTCTGTTTTAATAACTATATTTACAAGTTCGCACTTCTTATCAAAAAACTGAAATTTTCCCTAAATAACTCTTAATCTATCCGAGTTATCATAGGGAAATGGATGAGGTTTTCCCGTATTTATGTTTGATAATAAGACTTATAAAGTACTAATTAAACATATGTATGAAGTCATTTAATACTAAAAAATTTTAGCAATATTAAGAGAATAATTTGAACTGTTGGGATTATATTCAAAATAAAATACGATAAAGATTATTAGTTACCAATCAGTAATCTAAAGAGACTATAATAAGATGATGATGTCTTATACATAATACGTATAACAATTAAAACAGCATAAATACATTTTTAGTAATCAAAAACTTATTGATACTAATTTTATAAATAAACACCAATAACATCTAAAGGTGATACGAAAATTATTCAAAAGTTATCCAAATATAATCTCATATCATTACCAAATGATGATAAATATTTGTTATGTATATAACAGTAATTAAAAACTTTAATGAGTTACTTACTGATCCAAATATTCAAAACTAAATTTATTAACGTTATCATAATAATATCACTAAATCATATTTTAACCAAGATAGAATTACAAACTAAGACTTATTCGGATGAATCTACATAACATTTGGTATTACGATTAGCATTAATCTTATTTAATCTAGTTACAAGGAATAGAATTAGAAATAAATAGGTGAGTATCAAGTTTTTAACCCACATTCCAAAAATTATTATAAATACTTTTGAAAGGTATTGTTATATTTAGGATGTGGAAATAAATATAACCTACTGTGAATATAGAACTTAATTTCTATTCAGACGTTTAAATATAATATTCAACACTTAATATTTTATAAATAATATCACCCTTCGGTGCTTTTACTATTACCTTGTCACCTTCTTTATTACCCATTAACGCACTGGCAATTGGTGAATGACATGAAATCTTACCTAGGGAAATATCAGCTTCATCCTCACCCACAATTTGATACGTAATTTCACTATTATCTGTAAAATTCATTAGAGTAATAGTAGTACCAAAAACACAACGACCATCTTGACTAAGTTTAGTTACATCAATAATCTGCATACGAGAAAGCTTTAATTCAATTTCTTTAATTCGACCCTCAACAAAGCTTTGTTCTTCTTTAGCAGCATGATATTCTGCATTTTCTTTAAGATCTCCATGAGCACGTGATACCCTAATATCTTCGATAATACGAGGACGACTAACATCTTTAAGTTTAAGCAGTGCTGCTTCTAGTGCTTTTGCACCAAAAGCAGTAACTGGTATACTATTCATTATTAATATAGTGATTGAAGTTTAGTTATAGTAAATTTATCAATAACCTTTAAACCATCTAACATAGCAAATGCAGCTTCTACTGTGGTAGTAAACGGTATTTTATGTGTCAATGCTTGGCAACGAATTTCTGCAGCATCTTCCACACCTTGAGTATCTTCAGTTGAGTTAATAATTAAATCAACACCATCATTTTTAATCATGTCAATAATATGAGGTGATCCTTCTGATACTTTGTTAATTACTTCGCACTTAAGTCCAGCTTCATTTAGCATGTCTCTATTACTACGTGTTGAGACCAAGCTAAAACCTTGTGTTAATAATTTTTTACCCAAATTAATCAACTCATTACGGTCAAGTTTACGTAAACTTACAAACACCTTACCATTTTCTGGTACACGACTACCTGCTGCTAATTGAGCCTTGTCAAAAGCTGAAGCAAAATCTTTGCCAATACCCATTACTTCACCTGTTGAACGCATTTCTGGGCCTAAAATTGGATCTACACCTAAAAACTTATTAAATGGAAATACAGCCTCTTTAACGCTAAAATGTTTAGGGATAATCTCTTTGGTAAAATTCTGAGCTTTAAGTGACACACCTGACATCACACGTGCAGCAATATTAGCAAGTGGTACGCCAATCGCTTTAGAAACAAAAGGCACAGTACGTGAGGCACGTGGATTAACCTCAATAATATAAATTTCACCATTTTGATAAGCTAATTGGGTATTCATCAAACCAACCACGTTTAATTTTTTAGCCATGACAATAACTTGAGCACGCATTTCATCTAACACCTCATTGGTTAATGAATAAGGGGGTAATGAACAAGCAGAGTCACCTGAATGAATACCAGCTTGTTCAATATGTTGCATAATACCACCAATCACCACATTTTCACCATCACAAATCGCATCAATATCAACTTCAATAGCATGATCTAAAAATGAATCTAATAAAATAGGGGAATCATTTGAAACTTTCACTGCTGTATACATGTAGTGCTCAAGACTATCTTTATCATAAATAATCTTCATTGCTCGACCACCAAGCACATAAGATGGTCTAACCACTAATGGAAAACCAATTGCATTGGCAATATCTTGTGCTTGTTCTAATGAACGTGCCGTACCATTTAATGGTTGCTTAAGTTTCAAATCTTGTAACATTTTAGAAAAACGTTCTCTATCTTCAGCCAAATCAATAGCATCTGGAGTTGTACCAATAATATTTGCACCACTTTTTTCTAATGCTTTAGCCAATTTAAGTGGTGTCTGACCGCCATAATGTACAATAATACCATATGGATTTTCAATATTGACAATAGCTAAAACATCCTCTAAAGTTAATGGTTCAAAATATAAACGATCTGAAATATCATAATCGGTTGAAACTGTTTCAGGATTACAATTAACCATAATCGTCTCAAATCCATCTTCACGTAATGCTAATGATGCATGCACACAACAATAGTCGAACTCAATACCTTGTCCAATACGGTTAGGTCCGCCACCTAAGATCATAATCTTTTTCTTATCAGTCGGGTTAGCTTCACACTCAAACTGATAAGTTGAGTATAAATAAGCAGTCTGAGTGTCAAATTCTGCCGCACAACTATCTACTCTCTTAAACACAGATTTAACGTTTAGCGCATGACGACGTTCACGCACTGATGATTCGTTACAACAAAATAATTGTGCTAAACGTGCATCAGAAAAACCTTTACGTTTTAAAGAGAACATCTTATCAGCATCAACATCAGTTACATTTATATTGTTAATTTGTAATTCAGTTGCAACAATATCTTGTATTTGTGCTAAAAACCAAGAGTCAACTTTAGATAAATCAGACACTTCTTTCAAACTCATACCAAATCTAAAAGCATCAGCCAAATAGAAAATACGCTCACTTCTAGCTGAAATACATTC
Organism: Candidatus Vesicomyosocius sp. SY067_SCS001; assembly: GCF_014706615.1. Taxonomy (NCBI): domain Bacteria; kingdom Pseudomonadati; phylum Pseudomonadota; class Gammaproteobacteria; family Pseudothioglobaceae (SeqCode); genus Candidatus Vesicomyidisocius; species Candidatus Vesicomyidisocius sp. SY067_SCS001. The sequence goes on from NZ_CP054877.1 coordinate 841,152, forward strand.
AGAACGTATCTTGTTACGTGCATCATCAGCATTCAAATCAACAATAGGGTCTAATCCAACCTTGTCAGTTTCTAATCCTCTTAATGCTTTTTGCAAAGACTCTTGAAATGTTGAACCTATTGCCATTACTTCACCCACAGACTTCATTTGCGTGGTTAAACGATCATTTGCTCCAGGAAATTTTTCAAAAGCAAATCTTGGTATCTTAGTTACCACATAATCAATACTTGGCTCAAAAGAAGCAGGTGTTTTACCATTTGTAATATCATTATTAAGCTCATCTAAGGTATAGCCTACAGCTAACTTTGCAGCCACTTTAGCAATAGGAAAGCCTGTTGCTTTTGATGCCAATGCCGATGAACGAGAAACACGTGGATTCATCTCAATAATAGTTAAACGACCATTTTCTGGATTAAGCGCAAATTGTACATTTGAACCACCTGTATCAACACCAATTTCACGAAGTACTGCTAATGAAGCATTACGCATTACTTGGTATTCCTTATCAGTTAGAGTTTGTGCAGGTGCTACAGTAATCGAATCACCTGTATGGATACCTATAGGATCAAAATTTTCAATTGAACAAATAATAATACAATTATCTTTTCTGTCACGCACTACTTCTAACTCAAACTCTTTCCATCCAAGAATAGATTCTTCAACTAATAATTCGTTTATTGGTGATAAATCCAAGCCACATTCACAAATTTTAACAAATTCATCTTTGTTATAAGCAATACCACCACCTGAACCACCCATCGTAAATGAAGGACGAATAACTGTTGGAAACCCTACTATTTCTTGTATGATAAATGCTTCTTCCATATTATGAGCAACCGCTGCTTTAGGCATATCAAGACCAATTTTTAACATTGATTCACGGAATAAATCACGATCCTCAGCCTTGTTAATTGCCTCTTTTTTAGCACCAATCATCTCTACACCATGCTTATCAAGCACACCATGACGCTCTAAATCTAGTGCACAATTAAGAGCGGTTTGTCCACCCATAGTTGGCAACAAAGCATCTGGTTTTTCTACTTCAATAATCTTTTCAACTATACGCCACTCAATCGGTTCAATATAGGTACTATCTGCCATTTTTGGGTCAGTCATAATAGTAGCTGGATTAGAATTAACTAAAATAACACGATACCCTTCTTCACGCAATGCACTACAAGCTTGCGCACCAGAATAATCAAACTCGCAAGCCTGACCAATAACAATAGGGCCAGCACCTATAATTAAAATACTACTAAAATCTTGTCTTTTTGGCATTATTATTTTACTTTAAATTAAGTCAAAAATCGTCATATTCAATAGGAGGATTACCATCAAAGATGTCAAATTGTCTTTTTTGTAAAAAAGAAGAACGTGTTGCAATATAAATATCATCTGAATTTTTCAGTAAATCTATTATTGGTAATAATTTGACTCTAGTATCAATGGCTCTAGTAAGTAGTAAAGTTGTTCCTTCAGCGGTATTTAACCATTTATTTATATTTACATTTTCGGTAACATTAATATAAGTACCTACTGAATCACGTATACTTGATGGGCCTAGAATTGGCAAAACTATATAAGGGCCACTTGGTATGCCCCATACTGCCATTGTTTGACCAAAATCTTCATCGGTCTTTTCTATCCAAATATCACTGGCAACATCAAATAAACCAACTAATCCTATAGTGCTGTTCACTAAAATTCTACTAAATGTGTTTACACTGTCAAACAACTTAAACTGCAAAAGCTCATTACCTAACGTAGACATATCATCTAAATTAGAAAAAAAATCACTAACTCTATTTTGTGTCGTTTTAGGTATAAATTCTTTATAAACCCTAGCCATAGGCTCAAAAATATTTTCATCTAAGGTTTGATTAAACTCAAAAATTACCCTATTGAATCCTTCAAATGGATCAATATTTTCAGCCATGATAATTGAACTAAATATTAACAACAAAAAACTCATGAATAAATTTTTCATTCATTCATTTCCCTAATAAATGTATCAAAAAAACTACTCATGTCATGTGGTCCTGGCGAGGCTTCAGGGTGTCCTTGGAAACCAAATGCTTTTTTATTAGCAACATGAACACCTTGAATAGAATTGTCAAACAACGAACGATGTGTTACTTCTAAATCATTGGGTATATTTTCATCTGATACTACAAACCCATGATTTTGAGAAGTTATTATCACTTGTTTAGTATGTAAATTTTGAACAGGGTGATTAGCACCATGATGACCAAACTTCATCTTTTGCGTTGTTGCGCCAACTGCTAAGGATAATAATTGATAGCCTAAACAAATACCAAATAATGGTACATCTTTTCCCAATAAAATCTGAATATTCTTAATAGCATAATCACATGGCTTAGGATCACCTGGTCCATTAGATAAAAACACTCCATCAGGGTTTCTTTCTAATACTTTAGTCGCTGATGTTTGTGCATTAACAACAGTCAATGCACACCCCTTATCTACCAACATTTTTAAAATAGTTTTCTTTACTCCAAAATCATAAACTACCACTTTAAATTTGGTATTTAACTCATTAAATTTAGCATTTCCTAACGAATAAGAACCTTGATCAAATTCATACGATTGAGTAGTTGAAACTACTTTTGCTAAATCTATATTTTTCATACCAACAAATAATTTAGCCTTAGAAATAGCTATTTCTTGGTCAATATCATTACCTGTAATAATACAACCTTTGAGTGATCCTTGTTTACGCAAATGACGCGTTAACGCACGTGTATCAATATCGCTAATAGCAACAATATTATTACGCTTTAAATAAGCGCCTAAAGATATATCTGCGCGCCAATTACTCGCTATTAAAGATAAGTCTCGAATAATCAAACCAGATACATGAATTCTATCAGACTCTTCATCAACTAAATTAATACCTGTATTACCAATATGTGGATAGGTCAGTACGATTATCTGTTGTACATATGATGGATCCGTTAAAATTTCTTGATAGCCTGTCATTGAAGTATTAAACACTACTTCACCTAAAGTTATACCATTAACACCAATAGACTTTCCATAAAAAATTTTCCCATCTTCTAATGCTAATAAAGCAACTTGTAACACTCAATACTCCAGAATGAAAAACTTCAAAAATTTTACCATACCACTCTAACATTCATATACATAAATCAAAGTGATATAATATAACTTATAAAAATATATAAAAAATATAATGGAAGTAATTGTTAACAACATTAAATGTAGTGGATGTATAAATATCATCACTAAAAAATTAATAGCAACCTTTAACACTAAAGAAGTGAATATTAATATTGAACAAGGTATTGTAAAAATTGACGTAGATGATACTAAAAAATCTGAGGTCGCTCAAGTTTTGCTAAATCTTGGCTATCCTGAAATAAATTCAATACATGGCTTTAATTCTACCAAAGCTAAAGCTAAGTCTTTTATTTCTTGTACCATCGGCAGAATAAATATATGACATTCACCATAAATGGCAAACTATTAAAAATGGCTGACGACTTAAAAGCATATGATTTGATTATTCAACTAGGTTATGAAAATCAACGTATTGCATTAGAAATCAATGAAACCATTATCCCCAAATCTAAACATGCTACATTTGCCCTAAATGAAGGAGATATAATCGAGATTATTAAAGCAGTTGGTGGTGGTTAAAACTTAATGTATAAAACCATCTATAATTCATTATCAAACTAACTATATATACTCAATTATACTAATATATTTTCTATACTTCATTTTCTAACCTAATTCAACCAATACACTAATCGATATTTTCCGATGATTTATTAACATAAAATGTTTTTATATCATACCAATTATATGATATATAATCAATGTATATCCATATATACTTAAACTCATTTTAATAAGTTAATAATTTCAACTGCATAAAACACTTTTTTAAAACTGGCGCTTATCTTTAATAATTGTAATTAGTTGATTGTTGTAATAACTGATAACTTTTGTTCTTATCTAAAAAAACCATAGGCGTAGAAATAAATACATCATAGATAATCATATTATTGCTATTTTTTCTTGTCTTTAACTTGTACATGGGAACCAAAATAACTAAATATCTAATAATTAAAGAAGCAAATATTATAGACTACTCCTCAACTAATATTTTATACCATCCAGTCTTTTTGAATTTCATCAGCTGAGAACGGCTTAATGCTAAGTGTTTGCATAATGTCAACATCTAGTTTAATTTCTACATCTACGCTATCGTGACCTCTACCTTGAGAATAGCGTGCTAAAATTTTAGCAGCGATTTGCAAATCTGCTTGATTAGGGTTTCCATCAATCAATGCTAATGGTCCATTGCAACTAGTAGGATACAAATTAGCATATTGATTACGATAGCCTTCTAAAAATTTAACTTCTCCTTCTTCACGAGCAATAATCATTTTAAAACGTGGGTTTGGGCGAATATGTCTGCCAACTTTAAGCATCATTAAATCATCAAGTTGATAATCACGATTACCATGAGATTTCCACATATCCACTAGTTTATCTGAATATTGTTTGTCAGTTAAAAAACAACAACCACCCGCCGGTGTAGCATAACCATCAAACCCATATTCTTTTGCCAAAGACATTTGTGGTTTACGCGTACGCCCTGAAAAATCCAATAATTTTTTTCTGTCTACCCAATTCTCAATCTCCGCTTTAGTAACTGGCAAATGTTTTGCACACAATGGACGTAATAATAAATCATTAGCACCAGATTCTAATTGAACAATAGGCATGGTTTCTTTACGCTGTGACATAGGACGTTGACCCACGACTTCACCTGTAATAATAAAGTCAAATTCATATTCAACCATCCATTCTTTAGCTTTTTTAACCATAAATCCCTTACAATCTAGACATGGATTCATATTTTTACCATAACCATATTTAGGGTTTAATAGCACATCACGATATTCTTCAATAACATCAATAATATGTAATTTAATACCTAACTTCTCTGCTACCCATAATGCATTATTACGTTTTACACTGTTTTTCTTTTGTTTACGAATGGCATGCGTATGCCCTTCCATACAAAAACCAGTAAAAAAATTAATGCCTTCTACATGAATACCTTGGTCTAATATTATCTTAGTACTTAACAACGAGTCTAATCCACCTGAAATTAATGATACAGCTTTAATTTGTTTATTTGTCATACTTATCTTAATAGTATACTAAAAATAGTGTTAGTCGCCTTTTTCTATTTAACGTTAAATATTAAAGCCATAATAATTACACGTATCTAAATTATCTCTGACTTAGTCTTAAACAATACTAAATAGTACAAAATTCTTGCACCTAATTTAACTTATCCTACTACATAATAATTAAAATTATGTAGTAAATGGCAAATAAATTATACCATACAGAATATTGACAATGACTCATCATATATCCTCATTTATAACCTTGATAAATATTTTTAAAAAACCAAGTAAAAAATTAAGGTATTAGGTATAATGGGTATATTTGTAATGGACAATACAAGGCAACCAAAATGGAACTAAAAAGAACAGGTAATGGCTACTTAGTTGATCCAACTATTTGGACAGAAGATATTATGCATAAAATGGCCAAAGAAGACGAAATAGAATTAACTGGAAGTATGGTTAATCAAATTCTTACAGCTAGAAAGTATTTTGAGGAAAATTCATCAGTGCCGCCTATTAGAACCTTTGCCAAAGTCGTCGGCATTGATAAAAAAATCCTATTTAAAGAATGGTTAACTGGTCCGATGAAACCTATCACTAAATACGGTGGTATGCCACAACCAACAGGTTGTGTTTAATCCAAAAAAATCTTTAACTTAAATAAATCAAATTAATGACTTAACTGAGGCAAGTGCCTTGATTAAACACTCAGGCTTAGTACCTCCACCTTGTGCCATATCTGAACGACCGTCGCCTTTTCCACCGATTTGTTTTGCTACATGATTAAGAATTTTTCTAGCTTGATACTGCTTAGTTAAGTCTTTTGTAACACCTGTGACTAAAGATACTTTATCATTAATTACTACTGCTAATACAATAACGGCTGAACTTAGTTTATCTTTGAGTTTATCAACAATATTACGCAAATCTTTACTAGTTACTCCTTCTACAACAGTAGAAAGTAATTTAATACCTTTAACTTCTTGTGCCTGTACAATCAAATCATCTCCATGATTATTAGCTATTTTTTTTTGAAAAGTAGCAATTTGCTTTTCTAATTCTTTTTGCTGTTTAATCAATTGCATCACTTTTCCTACCACTTGTGTATTACTTGACCTAGTAATTTGTGCAATTTTATTCAAACTATTTTGAATTTGATTGTCAAATTGATACGCATCATATCCTGTTAATGCTTCAATACGCCTTACGCCAGCAGATACACTGCTTTCTGATATAATCCTAAAAAGTCCAATATCACCAAGTTGGTTTACATGGGTACCACCACACAACTCCACTGAAAATTCATTCTTACCCATAGTTAAAACGCGCACAGTATCGCCATATTTTTTTCCAAATAGTACCATCGCACCTTTCTTTTTTGCACCTTCAATACTGGTAATATCAGTATATACTTTTGTATTTCCTAAGATCTTACGATTAACTATGCTTTCAATTCTTTCCAAGTCTGATTTAACAATTACCTTATCATATGAGAAATCGAAACGCAGTTTTTCACTACTAACCAAAGAACCTTTTTGCATTACCATATTACCCAAAACAATATGAAGTGCAGCGTGTAATAAATGTGTTGCTGAATGGTTTCTAGCAATACATTTACGAGATTTTTTATCAACATTAGCTTGTACCGCATCACTCACTTTTAACACGCCCTTATTTAAAACTCCATGATGCTCAACTGCACCTGATTTTTGCTTATTAGTATGGTCCACTCTAAATTCAACCTGCATATTAGATAGTACGCCTTTATCTCCAATCTGACCACCTGATTTAGCATAAAAACTTGACTGAGCTAAAACAACAATTCCATGGTCACCTACTTCAATTTTTTCAACCAATTCATTATTATTAATAATTGCCTGAATTAAAGAAACATTTTTTAATTGTTTATATCCTAAAAATTCAGTTCTCTCAGCAATATCAACACCTTTTCCCGATATTTTAAAATCGCTGGCTTGTCTAGCACGATCTCTTTGTTTGGTCATTTCAACCTCAAAACCTGACATATCAATAGTTAAGTTACGCTCACGAGCAATATCTGATGTTAAATCCACTGGAAAACCATAAGTATCATAAAGTTTAAAGACTATTTTTCCATTAATTTCACTACCTTTAAAATTAGTAATTACTTCTTCTAAAATACTCATTCCCTGGTCTAAAGTTTTCGAAAAACGCTGTTCTTCACGCTTTAACACTTTTTCAACCTTGGATAATGCTTGTTCTAATTCTGGATAAACATCCTTAAATTCTAACGCTAATATAGAAGCCAAACTATAGAAAAATACTTTACCAATACCCATCTTATGTCCATGACGAATACCACGACGAATAATACGACGAAGTACATAACCTCTACCCTCATTTGAAGGAATTACACCATCAACAATCATAAAAGCAGAAGAACGAATATGATCAGTAATCACACGAACTGAAGCATTATTATCTTTAATATTATTGAATTTAGGGGTTAAATTCACAACAGCCTTGACAAGATTTTGAAAACCATCTGTATCATAATTATTATTTTTATGCTGCAATACAGCCACTAAACGCTCCAGACCCATACCTGTATCTACACAAGGTACGGCTAATGGTTTTAAATAACCATCTTCTTGTTTATCAAATTGTGTAAATACTAAATTCCAAATTTCAATATACCTATCGCCATCTTCATTAGCATGTCCTGGTGGACCACCAGCAATATGCTCACCATGATCATAAAAAATCTCACTTGATGGACCACACGGTCCTGTATCACCCATTTGCCAAAAATTATCTTTAGCGCCACAACGAGAGATACGATTCTTGGGAAAGCCAATTTCATTAACCCAAATATCTTCTGCTTCATTATCCTGATCAAATACACTCACCCAAAGATTTTTCTTAGGCAAATTTAACTCTTTTGTCAAAAATTCCCAGGCATAATGAATAGCTTCACGTTTAAAATAATCACCAAAACTAAAATTACCCAGCATTTCGAAAAAAGTATGGTGTCGTGCTGTGTAACCAACATTTTCAAGATCATTATGCTTACCACCAGCGCGCGCGCAACGCTGAACCGATACAGCGCGAGTATATGGACGCTTCTCTATGCCACTAAACACATCTTTAAACGGCACCATACCTGCATTAACGAATAATAAAGTTTTGTCATTATGAGGAATAAGCGATGCACTAGACTCAATTATATGACCTTTTGATTCAAAATAATCTAAAAATTTTTGTCTAATTTGTGCAGTTTTCATTTTGCTAAAAATGCTTAATAAAAACTACATATTATACGCCGTAAGTGCCTATACAATAAGGGAAATGTCTCCTGCGCCTTGGCGAATAATATTAATACTAGACAAAGATAAATCAATCACAGTGGTAGGTTCTAGCGGACAATAGCCACCATCAATAATCACATCTACACGCTTTTCTAATACATCATACATATCATCAATATCAAAGAATTCACAATTTTTAATGATTAATGATGCGTTTATTATTGGCTCGTTTAATACATCTAATAAAGCTTGAACCACGCCATGATTAGATACTCTAAGACCAATGGTTTTTTTCTTAGCATGTAACAATCGGTTAGGCACATAACGTGTGCCTTGTAAAATAAATGTGTACGCACCTGGAAGGATTCTCTTAAGTAATCTAAAAGAAATATTATTTAGCTTAGTATATTCACCAATATGTGCTAAATCACGCATCATTAAGGTAAAGTAGTGCTGTTTTGAAAGATTACAAATACAACGAATACGTTCTAATCCATTTTTGTTACCCAATGTTGTTCCCAGTGCATAACCAGAATCTGTAGGATAAACAATAACAACACCACAATGTAACTCAGCAGCAACTTTTGTTCAAGTAAACGTGTTTGAGGGTTTTTTGGGTGAATTTCTAATAATTTTACCATGTCCAATTTTTCCATATTGCTTGCTCATAATTAGGTAAATCTTGTAAACAACCAATTTGTACTCTTTGGTTTGGCCAGCCGTGATAATCAGAACCACTTGACTCTAATAAACCTAACTCACTTGACCAGTGACTAACAAGTATAATTTCATCGAGACTACTCATGGCCGTTACCACCTCAATCCCAGTACAACCATTAATAGCTAAATCACTCGCCATGCGTTTAATTTGAGTATGTGTTATTCTATAACGTAAAGGATGTGCTAACACGGCTACGCCACCTGCGCTACGTATCCATCCAATTACCTCATCAAATTGTGCCCACTTAACGCTTACACCACCTGGATTATTACCCGTTAAAAAATTCCTAAATACTGATCTCATATTTTTACAAATACCCTCTTGAATTAGCATTTGAGCAAAATGTGTACGAGTAATTATCCCTGTTTTAGTAAGATCTTTTGTTTTTTTCATAGCATCAATAATGCCAACTCCTTCCAAACTACGTGCTATTTTTTCACTACGAACCTCTCGAAGCTGTTGATGCTTTTTAAGCCCAATCTGTAATATTTTATTATTTGGATTAATATTCAACCCAAGAATATGTATCGTCATGTTATTCCATATAGCTGATATTTCAGTACCAAACACAAATTTTAAATTTAATTTATTCGCCTCAAAACTAGCCTCATCAAGTCCATCAATCGTATCATGGTCTGTTAATGCAAACATGTCACAGTTTTGTTTATTAGCTAAACGAACTACTTCAGTAGGTGATAAAATCCCATCTGAATAATACGAATGATTGTGCAAGTCGATAACCATAAGTTGTTTATTATAATCTATCTGTTTTACAAGCGTAATTAGCTATAATCTCAATATAATTACTTAATACAAACACTATGTGCGGAATCGTTGGAGGCATCTGTAAATACAATATCACCCCAATTTTACTTAATGGATTAAAGCGCTTAGAGTATCGTGGATATGATTCAGCAGGTATTGTAGTCTTGTCAAATAGTAACAAATTGAGTCGTGTACGCGCAGTAGGAAAAGTGATTAACCTTGAAACTAACATTCAAAAACAAAATTCAAAAATACAAGGTAATGTTGGTATTGCACATACTCGTTGGGCAACTCATGGCGAACCATCAACGCAAAATGCGCACCCCCATATTTGTTTTAATACTGTTAGTGTGGTACATAATGGCATTATCGAAAACTTTCTTAAACTCAAGAAAGAACAAAAAGCACAAGGGTATGCTTTTACTTCAGATACTGATACTGAGGTAATTGTTCACGGTATCCATCAAGCCTTGAAAACATCAAAAAATTTACTTCAAGCCACTCAAAAGTCTATTAAAACTTTTGAAGGAGCTTATGGTTTAGGGGTAATATCACCATCATATCCAGGACATATAGTTGTTGCTAGGAGTGGTTCTCCACTCATCATAGGTATTAGCGATGAAGGTAATTTCATTACTTCAGATCAAGTAGCTTTACTAGGTATTACTAAAAAATTTATTTTTTTAGAAGAAGGAGATATCGCCGATATTACGCTTAATTCAATTACTATTTATAACCAAGACGATGAACAAGTTAATAGAGCTATCAAAATTTCAAATCTTAACAGTAAACAAATTGACCTAGGTGATTATAAACATTACATGCAAAAAGAGATTTTTGAACAACCTCAAGCAATTCGTGACACACTAGAATCACGAATTACCAAAGATACTGTGTTACTTTCTGCCTTTGGTCATCATGCTGAAACTATTTTCACAAATATAAAACACATTCAAATTATTGCTTGTGGTACTAGTTATAACGCAGGATTAGTAGCCAAATACTGGCTCGAAGACATTGCAAAAATTCCAACCAATATTGAAGTGGCTAGTGAGTATCGCTATCGTAATCCAATTGTACTTAACAACACCTTATTAGTTACAATTTCTCAAAGTGGAGAAACTACTGATACATTAGAGGCACTAAAATCTGTTAAACAGCATAACAATAATATTCACACATTAACCATTTGCAATTGCGCAGAATCTTTCTTAACACGAGAATCTGAACTTACCTTATTAACCCATGCTGGGCCTGAGATTAGTGTAGCATCTACCAAAGCTTTCACTACACAATTGGTATCTTTAGCATTATTATCAGTCGCCATTGGAAAATGCCATAAACAAGTGGATAAAAAACAGGAAACTGCTATTGTGGATGGTTTAAATCGTTTACCAGGTTTGATAAAAAAAACACTTGAACAAGAAGGTCAAATTATTGAACTTGCACAATCTTTTAAAAATAAATTTAATGCCATTTTTTTAGGAAGAGGAACAATGCATGCTATTGCTATGGAAGGCGCTCTCAAACTTAAAGAAATTAGCTATATTCATTCAGAAGCTTTTCCAGCAGGTGAGCTTAAACATGGGCCTATCGCTCTCATTGATCAAGACACACCAGTTATTGCAATTGCACCTAATGATCAGTTATTAGACAAACTAAAATCAAACCTACAAGAGGTTAAATCTCGTGGTTCACAAATGATTGTTTTTGAAGATGAAATGTCCAATGTAACTCCAATGCAAAATATGACTGTCATGTCAATCACACATAATCTTGGTAGAATTACAGCACCCATTATTTTTACCATTCCCTTGCAATTACTAAGTTATCACGTTGCATTAATCAAAGGTACTAATGTTGACAAACCTCGCAACTTAGCTAAATCAGTAACTGTAGAATAAGGAAATATTATGATTAACATACTAGGCTTTGATGCTGATTTTGATCCATCTCTTTTAAATCGAATTGTTAATGAGAAAAAAAAGATTGGTTATTACAACTTACCTAATCAAGATACCACTTATATTAATCATTACTTAAAACAATTAAACGAGAGACAAAATTTAAATAGTATTAGTGATGTTGTTGTTATTGGTATTGGTGGATCAAGTTTAGGCGCTAAAGCAGTTTACCATTTTATCAGACCCATTAGACAATTAAAGCGGAATTTACATTTTATGGACAGTACAGACCCTATTACTATTGCCAATATTTGTAATAGTCTAAACATCGGTTCAACACATTTTATTGTTATCTCTAAATCAGGATCGACTATTGAAACAATTGCGATCTATAAACATATTCTTGCAATAACAAAAACCATTCAACTTTCACACTTTCCATTTACATTTATCACAGGTAAGAGCTCACTACTAGCAAAACATGCTCGAAAAGTTAACGGTTTAGTTATTAATATCCAACAAAATATTGGCGGTAGATTTTCACTATTAAGTAGTGCAGGTATCATCCCATTAGCATTAACAGGTACAAAAATTGATTGCCTGCTAAAAGGTGCTGCAAAAATTAAAGATAGTTTTTTTAATCAAGGCTATATGCAAAATTTATTGCTAAAAAAGGCAACCTTTTATGCTAACAATGCTTCAAACTACAATATTAATGCTCTGTTCTCTTATACTGATTCTCTTAAATATTTTAATGATTGGTATGCACAATTATGGGGAGAAAGTTTAGGTAAAAAACAAAAAAATTCAGTCTTTCATGTTGGATTAACGCCTATTGGACTAACTGGACCTAAAGACCAACACTCATTTTTACAATTATTATACGAAGGAATACGAGATAAAAGTGTCACATTTATTAAACTTAAAACCTTTGAAAATAACCAAAAAATACCTAATATTACCTTGGAAAAATTAGAAACATTTAACCTAATTAATCAAGTTAAATTTTCGACTTTAATTAATATGCAAGCTGACGCTATTATAGAATCTTTAAAAAAACACACAAGAATCCCTCTTGATGAAATTACCTTGCAAAAACAAGATGAATTTAGTATCGGTCAACTTATTTATTACTATGAGTTACTTACATCACTTGTTGGAAACTTGCTCAATATTAATACTTATAATCAACCAGGTGTAGAATTTGGAAAAAATATTCTCATTAAAAAATTACAACAACAATTATGATTAAAAAATGTCTTTTCCCTGCAGCAGGATTAGGTACTAGATTTTTACCAGCCACAAAAGCAGTGCCCAAAGAAATGCTGCCTATTTTAACTAAACCGTTATTACAATACGCTGTAGAAGAGGCACTTAGCGCGAATATAACCAATATGGCCATAGTAACTAATAAAAATAAGCGAGCTATCGAAGACCATTTCGATCAAGCTTTGGAATTAGAGTTGCAAATTAATGGAACGCAGAAAGAGGAACTTCTAAAAGAAATCAATACCATTTGCAACTATGCTACATTCACTTATGTCAGACAAAAGCAAATGTTAGGATTAGGATATGCAATTCTTACTGGTAAACCACTAATTGGTAATGAGCCTTTTGCTGTTCATCTAGTCGATGACTTATGCATATCAGAAAAAGGCAATAGCCTACTATATCAAATGATTAAAATATACAACAAATATCAATGTTCGATAGTAGCTATCGAAGAAGTACCTATGAATCAAATTCATAAATATGGTGTAATTGTTGGTGACTTGATTAATAATACTAATGATACGTATCGAATTACTAATATGATTGAAAAACCAACACCAAAGAATGCACCAACTAACATGGCTATTATAGGTCGTTATATCTTAACACCAGATATTTTTAATATCCTTAAAGAAACTAAACCAGACAAGGATGGTGAAATTCAAATTACCGATGCACTACTTACCCAATCAAAACAAGGTCACGTTATTGCCTATAAATTTAAAGGAAAACGTTTTGACTGTGGCGGCATTCAGGGCTACGTTAAAGCAACAAACTATTTTGCTAAACAACAAGGAATCATGTAAAAATTTGACGTATTCTTAGAATAGACAATGCTTATATTCTATATATTTCACCTTAATCCACTCAACAATAAATTATTAATATTCCACTATAACTTAAAGCCTGACAAAGGTTATATAAATAAATAAGCCCAATTTATTTTAATCATAGTTAGTGATAACAAGCTCTATTATTATCTAATAATCGCTTTAACTTATTTTAAGGAAAAATATCTTATTAAACTTTTATTTATTAAATGACTAACATCCAACTCATTAATAATTATTCAAGAAAGCTTACCTCCTAAGTAAAAGCTTAATAATAACGAACTTTTTCGTTCAATTCTAAAAGATACTAATAATATCCGTAATATATTCTATTGTTTCAAACTAAACTTGTATATTAAAGTTATAGATTTTATCAGTCTACATTTATTATTGTACGTATGATAAATTGACCGAATTAAATAAATATTATTTTACAATTCAATAACCTCAATAATTTTATTACTTTTTAGTCTTATTCAAACTAATAACAATAGAGAATTCAAGTATATTCATAATAATTAGTTTTATACGCCAAATATAATAACTATATAGGTTAAACACTGACATGAGTATCAATTTGATTTTCAATCAAAAAATTTTCCTAAAATGATATTATCATTTCAATCTTTAATGCCAACATTATAAATATATTAACCATGACCCATATCATAATAAGAACATTATCATTACTCTTCATCAATTGGCATATATTTATCTAAACAAATAAAATCAGGGTCCATGGTTATACTATCAACCACTTTACTAACTGATTTAATATTCTTAAATGAATAAATAAATAATTCATCAACAAATATGTTTACTTAAAATATAAAATATATCACGATTCTAAAAATAGTTATTTTAATGCTAAATATGATTATCTAATTTAGCTTTAAAAGCTTTCCACAAATTTTACAACTTGATACACACTATTATCCTAAAGAGCGCAATGCTAAGTATTACCACTTGATGCTTTTTACAGCTAAAAGCATAGTATTATAAATAATAATACACAATTAGTTACAACTATCATAGTAATAATTAATAGCTCTTAGCAATATACCATATATAAGTCTTTATTGATATAAAATATTATGCTAATAATTTAGCATTATAAAAAAATAATTAGATAAAAATGAATAAAGTTAATATTATATGCATAAAATGGGGTGATAAGTTCCCCGTTAAATACGTTAATAGACTCTTTGGTATGGTATCTCGTCATCTTTCTATACCATTTCGGTTTGTATGTTTCACTGAAAATAATACAGGTATACGAAGCGAAGTAGAAATACAGGATTTACCAGAATTAGATTTACCACTTGGATTACTAGAAAGAGGTTGGAGAAAATTAACTATATTTAAAAACAACTTTGGCAACTTATCTGGTTCTACTTTATTTCTAGATTTAGACATAGTAGTGGTGGGAAATTTAGATGAATTTTTCACTTTTCCTGGTGATTTCCTAATTGCCCATGATAAGAAAAAACCAAAAAAAATAGAAGGTAATTCATCAATATTTAGATTTGAAATTGGAAAATACTCAAAAATTTTAAGTTATTTTGAAAAAAATTTTGAACTAGTAAAAAGTGAAGTTCGTCATGAACAAGCATACTTATCACGAGAACTACACAAACAAGATAAGTTAAAATATTGGCCAGATGAGTGGGTGCCAAGCTTTAAATATCGTTGTTGCCCTTCTTGGATAAAATCTTGGTTTCAAGCACCATTTATACCTAAAAATGCTAAAGTTATTTTATTCCATGGATTGCCTAATCCACCTGAGGCAATTATTGGATGCAGTAAAAAATGGTATCGACACATCCAGCCATCACCTTGGATTGAGAAATACTGGAGAGTTTAATAAATACTAAAGAAGTCCTATTTATATTATCACATTAAATAAAAACCTCTAATATATTGACTTATACGAATAAACAATTATCTAAATTAGAAACCACATTTATACAAATGAAGATAATAGATAATCATTAAATTCAACCTAAAAAGTTACAGTCTTACCAACAACAATTAAAATACTCACGAATTTATTATATATTTCTCTATATAAAAAAATTGACTGTATTCTTAATTTGTATAACACTTGGAAAATAGTATCAAACCATAATGTACAATATATGTATTGTATTAGAAAATAATATTAAAATATATAGCAATATATAGAAATATAATTAAAACTATATGTATAAATTTAGAAAAAATATTGTGATTGAAATGTTTGAAAGATAGATATGATAAAAAAAAAGGAAAGGTATTAATAATGTCATATTTATTCATTATCAAATATCGGTACTAGACAATATCGAATCAATCTATGAAAAATTCTCTACTCAAACCTTTTCTAAATAGAAAACAAATATTTTTGCTTCATAATATACAAACTTGGGAGCTGAATCAAGACTATATCTCTTACCAAAATTTTGGAGTAGGTGGTTCTCAACAATCTCACTCAAAAAATAATAATGGGGCGTAGAGATAAAAACAAATTCGAGAAATGGTTTTCATTAACTCGTCATCAAAGACGACGTGGTGCAAAATATTTATCCAAACATATTAATGTTGACTTCAAACACCAAAAAAAACAATTTATTGTCGATAATGGAATAATATATACTTATGGTAGTCCTAAGAATATTGAAGAACATTTTAATGCTTTAAAAAATGAATTCTCTGGACAAAGTAAACTTTGTCACACTCATGCAAAACTTATTGTCCTAATTAGAAGGGAATTTGAAACAAAAAAACATTTTACTATTTTTGAAAATCTTTGGCATGAAGAAACAAAATTCTTACTCAAAAACTTAAACACACGTTGGCTACTTTCTGCAATTAATACTTTTACAGACTGCTCTAATAATGATGCAATTATAGGTTTATCTGTAGCATGCTCATGTTTATTAATCACTATCGAAATACAAGAAAGTGAACGTTTCATTATTAATTCGCAAAATAATAAAGACGATAAAGAAAAAACTGATAGACTAAATAATGAGGAAAGAATAATGCTTTTTGATGGTATTTCAACGTTTAAATTTGGCACTTCTGACACAATTAGAAATATGCGATGGCGAATTGATAAAGCAGCAAAAATAAATGTTGCAGGCAAGATACTATTAGAGGTATTTAAACGATTGCAAAAATTTGATACTATTTATAAACGTGCAAAAAATAGACACACTCGTGATAAAACTGGATGGTGGTAAATGGATATCTTTGTTATTAATCTATCAAGTGCTATTAAACGCCGTCAATTTCAAGAACAACAATTATCTAAATTAAAACTAGATTATCAAATAATCAATGCCACCACTATAGACGATATTAATAATAAGACCTATCAACAGCACTATTATGACTGGCAGAGACCAATGCAAAAAACTGAAGTAGCTTGTTATTTTTCACATCAAACACTATGGTCAAAAATTGTTAAAAAAAATAGAATGGCTTTAATTTTAGAAGATGATATTTTACTGTCAAAATATACCCCTGACATACTAGCAAAATTAGAAAAGTACACCAATTTCGATATGGTTAATTTAGAAGTTTTTAATAGAAAAAAATATTTAGCAAAAAAATCTCAGCCAATCGGTAATCATCAATTATTTTACTTATATCAAGATAAAGCAGGAGCTGCAGCCTATATATTATACCCAAATGGTGCAAAAAAATTATTACAGCAGAAGCAAAAAAATGGCATTGCCCTAGCAGATGCACATTTACATAACTGTCTAGACTTGCAATCTTATCAAATAGAACCAGCTTGTGCAGTACAACTAATGTTTTGCAAAAAATACAATATTAAACAATACAATACAGCAATTAGTCAATCATTCATAAGGTATGAAAATAATAATAAAAACCACGTCTTTATTTTTAAAATAAAGAGAATAACTGTACAAGTAAAATTAGGGCTACGTCAATTAAGCTTCATCTTTAAAGCAAAAAAACGTTATATTAAATTAAATAATAAAGATTTTAAATAAGACTTACTTTTAATGAAGAAAAATGTAGCTATTGTTATACCAACTTTACAAGGAAATGGAGCGGAAAGGATGGTATTGACTTTAGCAGAAGGCTTTATTCAGCAGGGATATACTGTCAATATTGTATTAACACTCAAAAGGTCAATTGAACTTAAATCAAACAGCCAATTAAAAATACATTATTTTAAAAAATATTATCGCTGGATACCAAAAATTATTAGAGGTATATTTTTAGCGCCAATCTTAGATAAGTTTATCGTTAATAGGTGTGACAACCCAAATCTTGTTCTATCTAATTTACTTCCATCTGACAGAATGCTATGTTATAGTAAGCTTAATACTTATTTAATTATTCATAACATGATAAGCAAACAAAATAATAATTTTGCTGAAGTGAGAAATATATATACTAAAAAACCAGTTATTTGCGTTTCCCAAGGTGTCAAAACTGACTTTGACCGATTCTTTAATAGTCGATTTCCATCATATTGTGTATATAACCCTATTGATGTTGATTTTATCAATCAGGAATCTATTGAATTTAAACCAAAATATCATGATTATTTAGTTCATGTAGGTAAATTTAAAAAGCAAAAAAGACATGATATTTTAATTAAAGCTTATCACCAAAGTGGTATAGAAAATCCACTTATCCTGATAGGAAAAGGTCATTTAAAAGAAAAATACAAGAAATTAGTTAATAACTTAGATTTAAATGAAAAAGTAATTTTTGCTGGATTTCAACCTAATCCTTATCCATTTATCAAATATGCTAGGTTAATGGTGTTATCATCAGATTTTGAGGGATTTGGCATGGTTATAACAGAAGCATTAGCATTAAAAACACCGGTAATAAGTACAGACTGTCCATCAGGACCATCAGAAATATTACCTAGAGATAATCTTGTACCAGTCAACGATATTGAAAAATTAGCTCAATTAATACAACAAGCCAACAATAACCCATTAATATTTTCACACCCATTAAACGAAAAATTCCACCTTGATTCTACTACTAAAAAATATATTGATATAATTAATGGTTAATAGATTTTTTTACAATAAGACAGAAGATTTAAAAATACACATCTAAAAGATGCAAAAAACACAAAATTAATATTATCACTCTACACACCTAAAATTAAAACCTCCTGTTTTTAATAAACTTAATTCCGTATAACATATATTTCAAATAACATATCATTATTATTAACGTTTCCAAGACTTTGTAATAATATAAATAAGATACCAAAAACACGACTAATAAAACTCTATACTATCAAATATACATTTATTCTAAATAATAGCTTCTACTGAAATAAAACTATTATTTTATAACCATTGGGAAAGATATGGACAAAAAAATATAAAAAGTTTTTAATAAAATATTAAAGTTAATATAACTTAATATTATATATTCTGTTACCTATCCATAATGATTATCAAAACTTATTCATTGGTCTATTCTTTACTACCAATAGTTCTTCCTTATAAATTTAACAGAAAATCTATTGGTCAAATTATAACAAGTCAATAAAAGTGATACACAAATTGGTATCAACACTAAGATAAGAATTTTATTCTGTTATTGTTAACTAGATATTTAACACTCTCAAGATAAACAATACACTTAATATAATGATATAAGACTCATCAAGGTTAATATAAAGTTGTATCTATTCCTATAAATGATTAAGATTATAAAAATATCCCTATAAATAATCCAATCTATTTTACTATATCTTAATATAAAATTATGCTAAAAAGATAGGATAATTAAAACTCTTTACGAGAAACTATGATAGGCAAAATAACAAAACTAAAATCAATCATACAGAGTTGTTAGAATAATTTAAATTACTTAAATAAATTATCTTTACCTAAAAAACAAAATAAATACCTATTACAAGTCAATAATAATAAAATCCTTTAATATCTTAAAGGTTAGATATTTTAATTCTAAATAAAAGTAGTATATTAACAATATTCGCATAAATAATTGATAATCTAATAAGATAAATTTTGTATTTATATTGATAAAAATTTAATACTTATGAATAAAAATAACACTTACACAAACTTTATTAGAAACCAAATTGATATTGATTTAGAACAAAAATTGCATACTTCTATTCAAACACGTTTTCCACCTGAACCTAATGGTTATTTACATATTGGACATGCTAAATCAATTTTCCTGAATTTTGGTTTAGCAAAAGATTATAAAGGACGGTGTAACTTGCGATTCGATGATACCAATCCAACCAAAGAAGATATTAAATTTATAAATGCTATCAAAGAAGATATTAAATGGCTGGGATTTTCATGGGATGGTAATATTAAGTATAGTTCTCATTATTTTAAACAGTTTTATGAATATGCTACTGAGCTTATTAATAAAGATTTAGCTTATGTTTGCTTTTTAGATTTAGATGAAATTCGTATTTATAGAGGTACCTTAAAAAAGGTTGGAAAAGATAGTCCCTATAGAAATACATCAATTGCAAAAAATCTAGAATTACTTGCACAAATGAAAGCAGGTAAATTTTTAGAAGGTGAATGTGTATTACGAGGCAAAATTGATATGAAAAGCTCATTTATGTGTATGCGTGATCCAACCCTATACCGTATTCGCTTTGACAAACATCACCAAACTAAAAATCAATGGCATATTTACCCTATGTATGATTTTGCACATTGCATTAGTGATGCAATTGAAGGAGTGACTCACTCTTTATGTACATTAGAATTCCAAGATAATCGTCGCTTATATGATTGGATACTAGAAAACTTAGATGATTTTAATAAGCCTAATCGCCCACATCAATATGAATTTTCACGGCTAAATTTAGAATACATGGTTATGTCAAAACGTAAATTACAACTTTTAGTAGAAAATAAACTAGTATCTGGCTGGGATGATCCACGCATGCCAACTATTTCAGGCCTTCGTCGTCGTGGTTATACTAAAGTTGCAATTCGTGAGTTCATAAATAGAGTTGGTATTTCTAAAATTAATAATATTACAGATATAAAAATTTTAGAAATTGCTGTACGTAATAACCTTAATATTGTAGCACCTCGTACCATGGGTGTCATTGATCCAATACGTGTTATTATTGAAAATTATCCTGAAGGAAAACTTGAAATCCTACAAGCACCTACTCACCCTCAAAATAAGACAATGGGAAAACGTAATATATTCTTTTCTCGTGAGTTATACATTGATAGAGCAGACTTTAAAGAAACAATTCCCAATAAAAAGTTTAGACGACTAGCAATCAATAAAGAAGTACGTCTACGATCTGCTTATGTCATAAATGCTACTACTTTTGATACTGATTTTAACGGCAACATTACCACTGTATACGCAACATACGATCCTGATACGTTAGGAAAAAACCCTAAAGATGGTCGTAAAATTAAAGGAGTAATTCATTTTGTTGAAGCCACTAAGGCACTTAAAGCAGAATTTAGACTATATGATCGATTATTCATACTTAAAAACCTTGGAAAAAATAATAACTTTGAACAATTACTTAACACACAGTCACTAATCATCACTTATGGCATGGTAGAACCTAATATGGCTAATAGTAAGCCTGAAATCGCTTATCAATTTGAACGCGAAGGATATTTTTGTAGAGATAATCAATCAAACAATAAACTAATATTTAATAAAACAATTAGTCTACATGATACTTGTAAAGATTAATACCTTATACTAAAAACAAAACAATTTAATTAAAGGTTTACAATAAATAATTTTGATAAATATCTTACTACCTTTTAAGAGTTTTAGGATTGAACTAATATAACTATAAATATCTAACTAAATTTTCTATACACCACATAAACTTACATAAATATACACTGATAATGTATAAAAATTTAATAAAAATAACAACTAATTTGTTACTCTTTGTCAAAAAATATCTATAATTTATAGCAATAAAGATAAGTATTTATCAATATAATATCTGCTAATACTACTTATCCAAGCTTTTAAAATAAATTAGTTCTTACCATTTAGTACAGTTAAAAATAAATCAAATAAAATTCCAACTATAGACGATTTACGGTATTTTATTTTAAAATTTGGTAATAGATTAAACAACATTCAAGATAATCATAGACACTAAAATTAAAAACTGAATATGAAACTTTTACAAACCTACAAAATAAAACATTTCCACTAATATTGGTAATAACAAGAACAAATAATAAAATTAATCAAATCAAGTTGTAATTATTTGATTTAGCCATGTTGATACAGTATTAATCTCGTTATATTTAGTTAAATCAGTTTGTAAAGGTGTGATTGACACGTAACAATTAGTAATGGCATGAAAATCTGTCCCTACGCCATTATCAGCTTCTTTACCATTCTTACCGATCCAATAAAGTGATGAGTCATTTTTATCGATAATACTTTGCTCTGACATATGACGCTTTCCTAAACGCGTTGTTTTAAATCCTTTAATATCACTAAAAATAACATCTGGAACATTAATATTCAGTACAGTATCGTATGATAAATGAGTATGAGATATCTGATTAATTAATTGTCTGATTACAATACCTGCTGTCTTAAAATGCCGACCCTTCCAACTTGCTAATGATATCGATACTGATGGTAAACCTAAAAATCGTCCTTCTATCGCACCAGCAACAGTACCTGAATAAATCACATCATCACCCAGATTAGCACCGAAGTTAATACCTGTCACTACTAAATCAATTTCTTCATTTAGGAAGCCACACAGAGCTAAATGTACACAATCACTTGGTGTTGCATCAATACAATAAACATTATTTGATATTTTAATTGGCCTCAAAGGCTTATCAAGTGTAAGAGAACTACTACTAGCTGATTTATTTTCACTAGGTGCAACGATAATAACTTCATGTTCTTGTGCTAAAGATTGATAAAGTTCTATAATACCTTGAGCTTGATAACCATCATCATTACTAACTAAAATCTTCATCTTTAATTAGTAATATATGTATCACGACTGTATCGCAAGGATAATTCTATCTTTTTTAACGTCAACCTTTACCAATCCTCCATTAGTTAATTTACCAAACAATAATTCATCTGCTAATGGCTTACGAATTTCTTGTTCAACCAAACGTGCCATAGGCCGTGCACCCATCTTAGCATCATAACCATGTTTTGCAAACCATGCTCTAGCAATATCAGACACAGTTAAAGAAACCTGTTTATTTTCTAATGCTTTCTTTAGTTCAAATAAAAACTTATTCACTACATAAACAATAGTTTGTTCGTTAAGAGTATTAAAATAAATAACTTCTGATAAACGGTTTCTAAATTCTGGTGTGAATAATTTTTTCAATTCAGTTTCATAATCTAATGAGCGGTCTTGTTCACTAAAACCTATTGATGTACGCTGAATACTTTGTACACCAGCATTTGATGTCATCACCAAAATTACATTTCTAAAATCAACCTCTCGACCGCTAGCGTCGGTCATCTTACTATTATCCATAACTTGTAGTAGTAGATTAAAAATATCTGCATGAGCTTTTTCAATCTCATCAAGTAATAACACCGCATACGGGTTAGCATTAACCACTTCAGTTAATAGACCACCTTTATCATAACCTACATAACCTGGTGGTGATCCAATGAATTTAGAAACTGAGTGACGTTCTCCATATTCGCTCATATCAAAACGTAACAACTTAATTCCCATAATTCGAGCTAATTGCTTGCAAATTTCTGTTTTACCAACACCAGTTGGTCCTGCAAAAAGAAAAGATCCGATTGGTTTATCAACTTGTGCCAAACCCGAACGTGACAACTTAATAGCCGTAGACAAACTACCCAATGCACGATCTTGTCCAAACACACCCAATTTAAGCTCTGATTCTAGATTTTTTAATAAATGTTTATCATCATTGGTAACTTTATTAGATGGGATACGTGCTAATTTAGAAATAATATTTTCAATATCGCCCACACCAATATTAATCTTACGTTTTGATTTGGGCTGAATTTGTTGATAAGCACCAACTTCATCAATTACATCAATTGCCTTATCTGGCAAGCAACGATTATTTATATAACGATGAGACAATTCAACAGCAGATCTTAACGCTGCCTCTGAATATTTAACTTTATGATAATTTTGGTAGTATTTTTTAAGACCTTGTAGAATTTTAATAGTATCTGCTACAGAAGGCTCATCAATATCAATTTTTTGAAAACGACGTGATAATGCATGATCTTTCTCAAATACTTTTCGGTATTCTTCATAAGTAGTTGAACCCATACACCTAAGTGTACCATCAGCCAATGCAGGCTTTAACAAATTAGAAGCATCTAATGACCCACCAGAAACACTACCTGCGCCAATTAAAGTATGAATTTCATCAATAAACAAAACAGCTTTCGGTATTTTTTCTAAATCGGTTAATACTGCTTTAAGGCGTTTTTCAAAATCACCTCGATATTTTGTACCTGCAATAAGCACACCAATATCTAGTGAATAAATACTAACTTTCTTTAAAATATCTGGCACTTTCCCTTCAACAATCTTCAATGCAATACCTTGTGCAATAGCTGTTTTACCAACACCAGAAAGACCTACAAATAATAGGTTATTTTTACGACGTCTAGACAATACTTGTACTGTACGAATAATTTCCTCTTCTCTACCAAGAAGAGGATCTATTTGTCCAGACTTAGCTTTTTCACATAGATTTGTTGTATAAGTTTCCAATGAGGATTGTTTGATTTTTTCCTTATCTAATTCCACTCTTGGATCACTTGTAATAGATTCTGTAGTCCTATTTAAAATATCCTCCATGGCATCTAAACGTGAAATATTATTAAGTTTTAGCAAATAAACCGAATGAGAGTCCTTTTCAGAAAAAATACTCACAAGTATGTTCATTGCATATACCGTATTTTTTTGCGCAGATTGTGCTTGGTAAATACTACGTTGTAAAACACGCTGGAAACCTACTGTTAGTACAATATCAACATTAGAATCAAGCGCAATAAGTGGTGTATGTAAATCAATATAACCTTCTAATTCATCACGGAATTCATCAACATCAACCCGTTTATTATTTAATAAAGTAACCATCTCATCAATATTAAGTAGCGCTAAAAGTAAATGCTCAACCGTCACAAATTCCAAACGATTATTACGAGCTTGTGTCATAACATAATTAATTTCTTGTTGTAATCCTGTTTCAATCATGGTTTTATTATATCTCCAATTCATATAATACACACATTAATAACTGTTAATTTTTTGCGTATAAATTCTATCGCCTGTGATATTTTGATCCGTGCAATATCAAATAATAAATATCACAAATTACATGGTAATATACTCATCATTATGGCTACAATATTTGGAATTTATTGGGGTGTTTTTATTCTGATTGTAAAGGTTATAATAATGCCTTACTATACTAATTAGCTGATTTTCTCTTTAACAACACCAATACAATAACCAATATCATTAGTGTCGGGATTGAGGCGCTTAAAAAATGATTATAATTAAACGTAAGTGACAATACACCGATGATACGTGAAGTTAACTCAAAAAATAAACTCATCATTAGACCTAAAAAAATTTTTTTACCAAGTGACGCATCACGAAGTGAACCAAAAACAAATAGCATTGAAAATAATATCATCGCAACCAAAGTAACAGGTCTCATAAAACGTTTATATATTTCTATTTCAACAATATCAGCTACAAGATTATTATTTGTCAAAAAACTAATTTGCTTATAAAGATGCCAAGTAGAGAGTTTTCGAGAATCTTTCTTGAGATTTTTTATAAGTTTTTGATTAAATGATATTGGAACACTGTATTTCTTAAAATTATTTTGAGAAAACGTTGTCAATTCTCCATTCTTACTTAATTGGTAATGAACGGATTTGCTAAGTTCTAAATTATTCCCATTAAAAGTTGCATTATCAGAATATATAATAGAATCCAATACGCCTGGTGCACGTAATTTAATAAAAGTAATATCTTGAAATGATTTATCATCAAAGTCTTTCTTAAAATGAATAAAAAATCCATTGTCTTTCAGCCAAAACTCTTGTTGATTTCTGCATATTATCTTCTGTTCTAATGCTTTAGAACGCAAACACTCTGCATATTCAGTGGTTATTGGTGCAACCAATTCACCTATAAGGATAATAATTGCAATAAACATTAACGCAACCCAAACAACAATATTTGAAATTTGCATAATTGATACACCAGAACTTCTAATAATAACCAACTGAGAAGTAGATGCTAAATTAGTCAACGCCAAAAGTGATCCTAATAAAATAATAACTGATGAATGCGAATACACAACCGCAGGAATATTCAAAATCACATATTTTGTTGCTTCAAATACGGTGTAATTATATTGTCCTATAAATTTAACTTCCTCAAGAAAATTAAAAAATGCATAAATACTTATCCAAACTAACATTACAATTAATGTATAAAAAGCCATAGTTTTAACAATATAAATGGTTAAGATTTTCATTAAAATAGTCTTCTTAATAATAGAATTATTTAACTTTGATATCATGATGAACAATCTTCACCTTAATAAAATTCTTATTCTTGATTTTGGTTCTCAATATACTCAACTTATTGCCCGTCGTGTACGTGATATTGGCGTTTATTGTGAATTATCTCGCTATGATATAAATAGTGACTTTATTAAAAAGTTCAATCCTAAAGGTATAATTCTTTCAGGTGGTCCTGACATAGTAACATTTAACAATGCTGCTAGAGCACCAAGTATTATATTTGATCTCAACATACCAATACTAGGTATTTGTTATGGTATGCAAACTATGGCGATACAACTTGGCGGACATGCTACTTCAGCTAATAAACATGAATACGGTTTTGCCAAAGTTCGTTCTTGCAACTACTCGCCACTACTAAATGGTATTAATGATGGAAGTAACGATTTATTAGATGTGTGGATGAGTCACGGAATTGAGGTAAAACAATTACCAGATGGGTTTAAACTAATTGCTTCTACAGATAGCTGTAATATAGCAGGGTTTGCCGATATAAATAAACATTATTATGGCTTACAATTTCATCCAGAAGTTACTCATACTAAACAAGGAAAACACATATTAGAGCGTTTTGTCAGTGACATTTGTCAATGTAAAAAAAATTGGACAACAGATAATATCATCACTAAATTAGTGAATGATCTTAAAAAACAGATTGGTAATGCCAATGTTTTATTAGGTTTATCTGGTGGTGTAGATTCCTTAGTAGTTGCTGTACTTTTACAACAAGCAGTAGACAAACAACTTACTTGTGTATTTGTTGATAATGGTCTTTTACGTCTCAATGAAGGCAATAAGATAATGCAAAGTTTTGCACAAAATATGAGCGTAAAAGTTATACGTGTCAACGCTCAGAAAAAATTCTACAATGCACTATCAAATGAAGATAAACCTGAGGCAAAACGAAAAATTATTGGTCATGCGTTTATTGAAGTATTTGAAGAAGAAGCTAAAAAACTTAATAACATTCAATTTTTAGCCCAAGGCACAATTTACCCAGATGTTATTGAATCAGCAGGCACAAAATCAAACAAAACCAAAGTTATTAAATCACATCATAATGTAGGTGGATTGCCAGACAGTTTACAGTTAACATTAGTAGAACCTATTAAAGAATTATTCAAAGATGAAGTACGAAAAATTGGTGCTATACTTGGTATTCCAACGCATATGCTTTATTGTCATCCATTCCCAGGACCTGGATTAAGCATACGTATTTTAGGACAAGTAAAACAAGAATATGCAGATATTTTAAGACAAGCTGATACTATTTTCATAGACGAATTATATAAAAATAATTTATACAACACAGTTAACCAAGCCTTTGCTGTATTCCTACCTATTAAATCAGTTGGCGTTACTGGAGATACAAGACGATATGACTATGTTATTGCACTACGTGCTGTTGAAACAATTGACTTTATGACAGCTCGTTGGGCAAGACTACCTTATGATTTTCTAGATTTAGTATCCAATAGGATTATGAATGAAATTCCACGCATTTCACGTGTAGTCTATGATGTTTCTAGTAAACCACCAGCAACTATTGAATGGGAATAACCACAGTAGATTGGATGACACTTGCTATTGAACAAGCAAAACAAGCACAACAAATAGGTGAAGTACCTGTTGGTGCAATCTTAGTACAAAATAATCAATTAATTGGAGAGGCACATAACCAAACAATTTTAAACAATGATCCAACTGCACATGCAGAAATACAATTATTGCGTATTGCAGGTAAAAAATTAAATAATTATCGATTATCTGGCACAACATTATATGTTACTTTAGAGCCTTGCACTATGTGTCTAGGTGCGATAGTTCATGCACGTATATCATATATTGTATTCGGTGCTTATGACAAAAAATCAGGTGCTTGTGGATCGTGTATAGATTTACTGAATAATCGATGTTTTAACCATTTAATTAGCATTAAAAGCGGTATTTTAGCTGACCAATGCAAAAATCTATTACAAAACTTTTTTAAAAATAAACGAATAAATAATCAATAAAAATAACTTAAGTCTTAGACTGTATACATCCCACCATTAACATGTAATGTCTGTGCTGTAATGTATGAAGCACCGTCACCTGCTAAAAATAATACTACATTAGCAACTTCATAAACTGTACCTAAACGATTCATTGGAATTTGTTGAGATACAGCTACTATTTGCTCTTCAGATAATGTATTAATCATATCTGTTTGAATAAAACCAGGAGCAATCGAATTAATTGTAATATTACGAGAACCCACTTCACGGGCCAATGATTTGGTAAACCCTATTATACCTGCCTTAGCAGCAGCATAATTAGTTTGACCTGCATTACCCATAGCAGCCACAACAGAAGCAATAGAAATAATACGACCTGATTTCTTCTTCATCATTCCACGCAATACCGCTTTTGACATTTTATAAACTGAAGTTAAGTTAGTATTGATAATATCATCCCACTCATCCTCACACATCCGTATCAACAAATTATCACGAATAATACCTGCATTATTAACTAATATATCAATAATCCCATAAGTGTCAACAATAGACTTTATCATCTTAGCAATTTGCTCATTATTAGTCACGTTAAGTTTCATACCTATACCCGTAACACCGCTATTCTTTAATACTATACTAATTGCACTTGAACCTTTATTACTGGTTGCTGTACCAATAACAGTCGCACCTGCTGCCCCTAAAGTTAAAGCAATTGCCTGACCAATACCACGACTTGCACCTGTTACTAACACGATTTTTCCATCTAAATTATTCATGATAAAATTTCCTTTAAAGTTATTTCTATACTAGTTGAATCTAATATAGCATTAACAGTTAATGCTTTCTCAATTCTTCTTGTTAAACCTGTAAGTACTTTTCCTGGACCAGATTCAATTAATTTTTCAACACCCATATTATGCATCGCTTGAATAGTATTAGTCCATAACACTGGATGATGTAATTGCGCGACTAATTTAGATTTCATGTCGTCAACATCAGTTGCTTTAAGTGTATCAAAATTATGAAGCACATCAATACTACCTTTATTAAACTGAACCAAATCTACACAATTTTTAAACTCAACTGCCACATTGTTCATTAATGAACAATGTGATGCTACACTAACTGGCAATAGCACTACACGTTTAGCGCCTATAGCTTTCATTAATTGACAAGTAGACTCTACAGCCTCTTTATTACCCGCAATAACCACCTGCCTTAATGAATTAAAATTAACCGCTTCAACAATACCCCGACCTGAATAATCCATACACAATTTAACTACAATACTACTTTCTAACCCAATAATAGCTGCCATTGCACCTACTCCTGTAGGCATTGCCGATTGCATTAATTCTGCACGTTTTCTAACTAACTTAATTCCATCACTAAATCCTAAAGAACCAGATGCTACTAATGCTGTATACTCACCTAAACTATGACCTGCCATACAAACAGGCAATAAATTATACTTATATGTAAGTGCTAAATAAGTTGCATAACCTGCAGCCAACATAGCTGGTTGAGTATTTTCTGTTTGACTAAGGGAATTTAGGTCTTGTTGTGTTAGTGTCCAAAGATCAAAACCCAGTGCGTCACTTGCCTCAGTAAATGTTTCTTTTACAACAGGAAAATAACTGGCAAGTTCTGATAACATGCCTAAAGATTGTGACCCTTGACCTGGAAATATAATAGCGTATTTCATATAAACTTAAAACAAACTCAATTGTAGTATTTTAATTAATAAAAAAGCGCCTAAAAAGCGCTTTTCAAAATAATCTAAATGCATAAAATTATGCTATTTCAATAGAAATATATTGATACATAAATTTACCTTTTTTAGAAAATACAACTTTGCCATCCATTGTGGCAAATAATGTATCGTCTTTTCCCTTACTAACATTAATGCCTGGATGAAATTTAGTACCTCTTTGACGTACTAAAATATTACCAGCTAACACGACTTGTCCGCCAAATCTTTTAACACCTAGACGTTTTGATACTGAATCTCTACCGTTGTTAGTACTACCGCCTGCTTTTTTATGTGCCATAAAATACTCTCTTATGTATTAATTCTAACAATTTCAATTTCAGTTAACAATTGGCGATGACCTTGTTGTTTCATTGAATGTTTACGACGACGGAATTTGAGTATGTGTACTTTTTTCCCTTTTACTTGTGAAATAATTTTTGCTTCAACAGTTACTTTAGATACAAAAGGTGTACCCACCTGAATATCATCTCCATCAGAGACTATTAACACTTCTTTAAAAGTAACTTTATTACCAGGCTCAACTTCTAATTTTTCAATTTTTAGAATCATGCCTTGTTTAATCTTAAATTGTTGACCACCTGTTTTAATAACTGCGTACATAACTAATTCTAAACATGTTTTGCTAAAATAGCGTGATTATACTTGAACGTTTAGATTTGTAAAGTTTCTTTAATAAAATTATAACGTATAATTCATATTTCTTCTTTAAATGGACTTTTAATACATGACTATTTTTGAAACCAACATGGGTAATATTCATATTAATGTTGATACTAAAAACACACCAATTAGCACACAAAACTTTATTAATTATGTAAATAATGGATTTTATGATGGCACTATTTTTCATCGTGTTATTAAAAATTTTATGATTCAAGGTGGTGGTTTTACAAAAGATATGATCCAAAAAACCACTAAAACTAACATTAAAAATGAAGCAAAAAATAGCTCTAAAAATAACAAATATTCATTGGCTATGGCTAGGACTTCTACACCACATTCTGCCAACTCACAATTCTTTATCAACACATCAAAGAACTCATACTTAAATTTTCCCGGACAAGATGGATGGGGCTATTGTGTATTTGGTAAAGTTGTTAAAGGTTTTGAAGTGATTGATAAAATCAACCAAGTATCTACTAGCAATAAGAGTGGACATAGTGATGTACCAAATGACTATGTAGTTGTTAATAAGGCATATAACGCTTGATAATGAGTCAAACACTCATCATAGCAGATTTACACCTTACTGTTAATAAAATGGAAAAAACTCATCTTTTTATTAAGTTTTGTCAAGAACATGCTGTTATAGCCGATCAACTTTTTATTCTTGGAGATTTATTTAATACTTGGCTGGGTGATGACTTATCAATCAATTATTATCAAAAAGTTATCTTGACTTTAAAAAAACTAAGTCTTAAAACTAAAATTTTTATCATGACTGGCAATCGTGATTTTTTACTAGGTAATAACTTTGCTAAACAAACTAATTGTATCTTAATTCACACTCCTTATTTACTTAAAACTAGTAAACAAAAATATTTACTAACACATGGCGATGAATTATGCAGTGATGACAAGAAATATCAACGCTTAAAAAGCGTACTACAACATCCAATCACAAAATTTGTTTTTCTACATTTAAAAACAAAACTACGTATAAAAATTAGTGAACAATTACGACAAAATAGCATCAAAGCTCAACAAAGTAAATCACTTAAGGTTATGGATGTAAATATGACAAGCGTTAATCAATTAATGCAAAAATACCCTGGTGTAAATCTTATTCACGGACATACACACCGATTAGACACCCATATTAATAATAAATTTACTAGATACGTATTGGGGGACTGGTCAAACAACCAAGGGAATGCAATTAAAATTAATCATCAACAACTAAATCGACTTAAAATTAGCACTACAATCAACTAAATCAACAGTTGTTACTTTTAGTATTATTTTTTCATCTAGCTGAGGCAAAATTTTAAACCTAATCTGAGTTATCATACCTAACTCAGGAATCATAAGCAATGCTTTATCACCTCGTATATCCACTACAAAACTATCACCTTTCCATAATGGATTATCGAGTAAATAAACGCATTTATAATGATTATTACTAGAACGTATCGTCCTACCAACACTAGACATAGTAGTATTATGAATACCAATAATCTTTTTAACATCCTCCTTGTTTAATGTATCTTCACCCTTAATAAATCGACTAAGCTGTTGATGTGCGAATAAATCAAGATACCTTCTAAGTGGGCTAGTAATACGTAAATACGCCTTAACTCCTAACCCAAAATGGGGTAAATTCTTGATAGATGTAGCTGAGCGTTTAAAAAATTTTGTAGCTTTAAATGACTCAGATAAAGATAATCTGTCTTGATTATCTAATATTTCTTGTGAAAATTCTCCTTTATCTTGAATTGTATAAGGCATAACAATATTATTATCAACAGCAAATTGTGCAACAACACGACCCGCCATCACCATCATTTCGGCCACCAATTCACGACTTTTACTTAATCTTTGTTGTGTAATTAACACTTGGCCCTGCCTAAACCTAATATCAACATTGGGCAAATTTAAACTAATTGCGCCATTTCTATATCTATATTGCTTGTGTGCTTTTGTGATACTTTGTAATTTTGATAAATACTCATTAGAGTCCAACATCCCATCTGCATTATCATAACTAATATTAGTTACTTTAATTATACTACGAACCACTTCAATGTTATTAATTTCGCCTGATTCTAAAATAAAACCTATCGACAAAGCATATGATGTTTCAGTCAATCCTAATGCACACATCTTAGTCACAGAAATAGGTAGCATGTGGATAATTTGATCGGGTAAATATAAATTAGAAGCACGCTTTTGTGCATAAGCATCCAACTCAGAACCAACGGTAGCAATCAAAGATACATCAGCAATATGAATCCAAATCTTATCACCATCAATACTAATTGCATCATCAGCATCATTTGAATCAAAATTATCAATTGCATAACTAGATAAATGCGTTAAATCAACCCGCTCAACCTTCACTATATTGGCATCAATTTGATCATCTTTAAGAATATTATTACGAGTTGGGTAAGGATTAAAACTTGGCTTAAAATAATTCAGATCTAATAACAATCTATAAGCAGATTCAGGTATATTTTCTACACCAATACTAGATAAGACCTTAGCATGCTTAGATTGATTTAACGCCACTTTTTCAATATCCCTAATATAGGGTAAATCTTGTTCATCCAATATATTATTAGCAATATTATCCGCACAATGCTTAAGATTTTTAGTCTCAATAATTTTAGCATCACGTTTAGTTCGAATATTTTCAACTTGGCAAGTTGGGCGTATAAAAACTTTGTCTTTTTGCCAATAAAAATACAACCCATCTTCAATTAAAACAAAGCTACACCAAGCATTTTTAGCATTATACTCATCAAATAACCATTCCGTTATTTCTTCTAATGTTAATACTTCCTCTTGTAAATCTTCAAGTACAGACATATCTGCATATGTATATGTACATGAGTTATCTACCTGAATAAATTCAGAATGAATAAAACGGAAATCTTTTTCTCGTACTAAGCGTGAAGAACCATCAGCAAACTCTAATACAAATTTATGCATCGTTTGCTTGATAATACGTGCAGGCTTACCTTTATAGGATACTAAAGCGTTAATCAATTTAGAATCTAGTTTAATATTTGTGCATAAACAGTAGCATTCATTAAATCACCAACTGAATGAGACTTAAATTTAACTAACCAACCATCATCATAACAACTAGAATTAACCAATTCTGGCTCGTCATCAAGCGCTTCGTTAACTTCAATAATTTGTAAATCAGCAGGTGAATAAACACCACTAGCCGCTTTAACAGATTCAACCACACAAAACTCATCATCAATAGAGACTTTATCATCAACATTAGGTAATTCTACAAATACCATATCACCTAATAATGCTTGTGCATGATCAGTAATACCCATAGTATAAGTATCATCACCATTATCTAAAATCCACTCGTGAGTTTGTGTATATTGTCTATCGTCTTTTATTTCACTCATGCTGTTCTCCTAATGTTTTTCAAATAATTTTTTCTTACTTATTTAAACCAATACAGTACCATTACGCACAAATGGCGGTTCAACTATTTTAGCGTAAACCTGCCTTTTTCGTATCTCAATTTCACACACACTAAGGTTACCTTTCGGTACGCTTGCCAGTGCAATTACCTTACCTATAGTAGGTGAGAGTATAACTGAAGTAACTTTGCCTTCACCTAGGTTAGTCATTACTTTTTGGTGGTTATTAATCACACCTTTACCTTCTAAAACTAAACCAACAATGGTTTTTTTAACGCCTTTATCTTTTAACGCCTCTAGTGCATCACGACCTATAAACGCACGATTTTCATCGCTTAAATCAACCGTCCAAGCTAATGCTGCTTCAAGTGGTGAAACCATATCATTCATTTCTGAACCATATAAACTCACTCCTGCTTCTAAACGTAAAGTATCAAATGCACCTAAACCATAAGGTTTAACACCAGCTTCAAGCAGCATTTTCCAAGTAAATTTTGCCGCATTTGAAGGTAACATAATTTCAAATCCATCTTCGCCTGTATAGCCTATGCGTGCAATAAACAACTTACCTAAACTAGCTGCATTAAATGATTTTAACTCACCACAAACCTCTTCTACTCCTGGTATAGCAGAGAATACTTTTTCCCTTGCATTTGGACCTTGTACAGCAATCATAGCTAAATCAGATATAGGCTCAACCAATACATCAAAACTATTTGCTTTAGTGTTAATCCAAGACATATCCTTATCGGTAGTCCTTGCATTGATAACCATACGATAATATTCATTATTTAGATAATAAACAATCAAATCGTCCACTATCCCTCCTAGCTCATTTAATATACAACCATATAAAGCCTTTCCTTGTACTCTTAACTTATCAACATCATTAGCAATCAAAATTTGCAAAAATGCTTTTGCTTCAGCGCCTTTAAAATCCACCACACTCATATGTGAAATATCCAACATACCTGCATCATGGCGTACTTGATGATGCTCCTCAATTTGAGAACCATAATTGAGTGGTATTTTACAATCCCAAAAATCAACCATCTTTCCTTGTGACTCTACATGTATTTGATACAATGGTGTTTGTTTCATTATTTTTTATCTTCTTTAATATATTTTTTAATAAAAATTATCATTATGATTATTAATATAAGTGTTAGCCCTATAGTGCCAAATAATTTAAAATTAACCCAAGATTCTTCAGCCTCTTGGGCAGTAATACAAAGTTTACTCATTGCTATATTCGTGCAATTTAACATTGTCAATTCAATCTTAGGATCAAGTTCAGTAGCGGTAAATAATGCCTCTCTAGCGCTTAAAGCAATATTAACATAATAAGCATTAACAATCGCAATACCCATAAAACCAAATCCCCACAACCAACTAAGTTGACACCATACATTTATCGGCAAATCTAATTCCTTTCCTAACATTCTTTGTAATAAGGTTTTCTTACCAATCCACATGCTTAACACTAACATAAAAGCAAATACCACATACAGCACACTAACTTTCCACATTAAAAATGCAGGATCTCTCAAAACAAGCGTCACACCTCCTAAAATACCCAATAAACCAAATGTTATTAAATTCGTATTTTCAAACCTTCCAATTTGGTAACGTACAATCATCATATGCAAGAAAGTCGCGCCAATCATGGCATAAATTGCCATATACAAACCCATGAATTTATAAACAACAAAAAATAGAACAATAGGAAAAAATTCAAGTAAGAATTTATTCACTTATTCTAAATGCTCTTTAGAGCAATATGCTTTATTATTTTGAATAATCGCCTCATTTTTAGGGATATGAATCTTGCAAACACTACAAGCCAACATTATATTGCTAGAAGATTTCTGCTTAATACGATAAATTGGTTTCCTAAACTTTTTTAGTAACCAAAAACCCATCCAAACAAATAGAACAATAATAATTAACTTAACAATCCCCATACAATGCTACCCTGACAAAAAGTAAAATTTTACCCATGCTTAGTATATAATTCCTTTTTTTTACGTATCAATAATTTACAAACTGCCCGGGTGGTGAAATTGGTAGACACACAGGACTTAAAATCCTGCGGCTTAACGGCTATGCCGGTTCGATTCCGGCCCTGGGCACCACCATTCTTAAATTAATTTTTTGAACAACCAGCGTTTGATGACAAAAAACTAACTATATTTTCTATATTTTACTAATAAACAATTATGGAGTATTAGTTATCTTTACAACCACCATGTTCAAAATATTTGAGGAATATTTACCAAAAAATTTACCTTAACTTGGCTAAGATTTCGTATAATTAATACATTCTAACTCAGGTACTCTTTATTATGCAAAAACAGATTATTTCAACCGACAAAGCCCCTAAAGCAATCGGCACTTATTCTCAAGCAGTATGTATTACTGGAGGATCTATCATTTACTTATCTGGACAAATTCCTTTAATACCAGAAACAATGAAAATAATCAGTGGAGATATTGGTGAACAAATTAATCAAGTTTTTAAAAATATAATAGCTGTTTGTCGTCAATCTAATGGTGACTTAAAGGATATTGTAAAACTAAATATCTACCTAACTGATCTAAATAATTTTCCAAAAGTTAACGAAATAATGTTCACCTATTTTAATGAACCATATCCCGCACGTGCAATGATCGGTGTTAATGAACTACCTAAAAAATCCATGGTTGAAATAGATGGGATTATGGCAATAGAACCCTGTGATTACACCTACTAAAATAACTTAATAAAGCCCTCTAGTTTATTTAAACAAACTCCACCTATTTTATGTATCAACTATCTAATTCAATTATTATATTAGAT
Organism: Candidatus Vesicomyosocius sp. SY067_SCS001; assembly: GCF_014706615.1. Classification (NCBI taxonomy): domain Bacteria; kingdom Pseudomonadati; phylum Pseudomonadota; class Gammaproteobacteria; family Pseudothioglobaceae (SeqCode); genus Candidatus Vesicomyidisocius; species Candidatus Vesicomyidisocius sp. SY067_SCS001. The sequence goes on from NZ_CP054877.1 coordinate 878,436, forward strand.
GGGTTAGGTCCAAAAACACAACAAAAACTAAACGCCATTGGTATTTTTAATTTGGAACATTTATTATTTCAATTACCAACACGCTATCAAGATAAGACTAAACTAGTTAAATTAAACCAAGTCCAAGTAGGTGATGAAGTATTAATTCAACTAACTATAAAGTATACCGAACAGGTGTCAACTCATCAGAAACAATTGTTATGCTATTTATCTGACTCTAATCACCAAAACTTATTACTTAGATTTTTTTATTTTAATCAATATCAAAAACAAAACTTTATTCGTGGTGATATCATCCAATGCTTTGGTGAGATAAAAATGGGTCAAAATAGCTTAGAAATACACCATCCTGAATATAGATTAATCTCTAAAGGACAAGCTAATTTACTAGAAAAAACACTTAGCCCTATCTATCCATTAACCACCAATATTCGTCAAGCACAAATGAAGAAATGGATAGGTATTGCATTAGAAGTTTTTCAACAATCAGATTTGTCTGATCATTTTAAAAATCTAACAAACAATGCCATGCCTACTCTTAAGCAGGCTTTAAATACATTACATCACCCTAAATTTGATGATGATATCAAACAAATCGCTAATTTTAAGCACCTTTCACAGCAACGCTTGATTATTGAAGAGTTATGTGCACAACGCCTTAGCCTACTCAAGCTCAAAAGCAAACATAAATCCAAAACATCCAATATATTTAAAATAAAAAATAACCTAACTCAAAAAGCATTAAATACCTTAAAATTTCAACTTACCCAAGCACAACAACGTTGTATCAATGACATTAATTCAGATCTTAGTTCAAACCATCCAATGCTTAGACTATTGCAAGGTGATGTAGGATCAGGCAAAACTATTATAGCTGTATTTGCTTGTTTACAAGCAATCGAAAATGGCTTTCAAACAACTATCATTGCACCAACTGAAATACTAGTTGCACAACATTTACAAGGATTCTCAAAATACCTAACTCCTTTAGGTATTGAAATTGCGTTTTTAACTGACTCACAAAGTGCAATACAAAAATCCAAACAACTTGAAAAAATTAACACAAATACAGCAAGAATTATCATTGGCACCCACGTATTACTCCAAACCAAAGTTGTTTTTGATAAACTAGGTTTAGTAATTATTAATGAACAACACAAATTTGGTATACATCAATGCTTATCTCTTGTACAAAAATCGCATAATACACCTCATCAGCTAGTCATAACTACCACTCCTATTCCAAGATCATTAACTATTAGTGCTTATGCAGATTTAGACTACTCAATAATTGATGAATTACCACCTGGCAGAACGCCAACTAACACTATTGTAATTGGAAATAATAAAAAAAATAAAGTAATTGAAAAAATCAAACAAGTTTGTAATACTGGTAATCAAGTATATTGGATATGTACGCTGATTGAAGAATCAGAAATACTCCGTACTGAATCTGCTATCAATACCCATAATTATCTAAAAAAAAAATTAGAAGGATTAAATGTAGTACTAATTTATGGAGGAATGCACAAACACAAAAAATCTAAAATTATAGCACAATTCTTAAAAGGTAAAATTGACATTTTAGTTACTACTACAGAGATTGAAGCAGGTATTAATATTATTAATACATCACTCATGGTCATTGAAAATTCTGAAAGACTAGGGCTTACACAATTACACCAATTACGTAGTCGCGTAGGACGAAGTCTTGACGCTAGTATTTGTATTCTAATGTATCAAACGCCACTCAGTTATAATGCTCTTGAACGACTTGACATCTTAAGAAAAACAAATGATGGATTTAAAATTGCACTAAAAGACCTAGAACTTCGTGGCCCTAGTGAGATTCTAGGAACACAACAGATAGGCATAGCTAATATGAAAATTGCCAATATTGTGCGTGATAAGTATTTGCTAAAACAAGTACAGTCTTACTCAAAACAATTATTAAAATTAAACAAAAATAAACAACAAATACTTATTACTCGTTGGAGTACTGATGATAACAGCTAATATGGTAATATTTAAAAGTATTTGATTGACATAAAATACTATAATTATGTTTAACACAAAAAATTTAATATGGACAAGCTTAAATCAAATTAGAAATATACCTGATCACATTCTTGCTTGGCTTGATGATTATCAATCCTTAACCGCTAAACTAAAACAAAAATTTAATCGATTTTCAGTTAATATTTTATCACAAGAAGAATCCATTCCACATGCTGATGAAATAAAATTGCTTGATTGGTACAGCCAATTTGTTGTACGTGAAGTAGAGCTTTTAGGAAATGATCAAGTTATTGTATTTGCTAGGTCAATCATCCCCATTACTAACAACACACAAAGCTTATTAAAAATTGGTAATCACCCTTTAGGTGAAATATTGTTTAATGATGCAAATATTAAACGCGGTCAATTACAAGTTACCTATACACATGGAACTTGGGGTAGAAGATCTCTCCTTACCATTGGTTCAACTCAAATATTGGTGAGTGAATTTTTTATAAAAACTAATAAATTAATTAGTTGATTCAAGCTTTGATATATATATTAATATATTTGAATGATATTCTTTCCAACCTCTAGTTAGCAATCCATAATTAAAATAATTAACTTAATATTATTGAATAATTTATCAGATAAAATTGATAATATTAAGCTATTTTTAGCGGTATTTTTGATATATAAATTGAAAATTTATCCATTATTTACGCTTAATCTTATCTTGCAATCTATTACATTAAAAAATAGACAAGTTCTAATTTTGACAATTAACAAAAACAAAACCAGCCAATAGCTATTTTATAACAAGCTTAAAAGTGCAACAAAAAAGATCAATCGATTGAAAACATACTAATAACAAACAACAGACAAGCTCACTTTGAATGATTTAACACGGTAAACTGTAAAACAGTATTTGCTGTTTTAAGTGTTCTTAACTCGTCTCTATTTTAACGGTAAAATAGCACATATTATGTTGCTTATGATTGACAATTACGACTCATTTACCTATAATCTAGTGCAGTATTTTGGTGAGTTAGGACAAACTGTTGAAGTGTACCGTAACGATGAAATTACAATACATGACATTGAAAAACTTATGCCTGAATTTTTGGTAATTTCACCAGGCCCTTACGCACCAAACGAAGCAGGAATTTCAATTGAAGTTATTAAGTATTTTTCTAAGAAAATACCAATCTTAGGTGTATGTCTAGGGTTCCAAGCTATAGTTCAGGCTTTTGGTGGACATATTATTGGTGCAAAAAAAATTATGCATGGGAAGGTGTCTAAAATTTATCATACCAACAAAGGTGTATTTACAAGCCTCAAAAATCCACTCAATGCAACACGCTATCATTCATTAGTAGCACAACAATCAACTTTACCGAAATGCTTTGAAGTTACCTCATGGACCAAAAATAACAAAGGAGAAGTAGACGAAATTATGGGCGTTAGACATAAAAAATTTGCTACTGAGGGAGTCCAATTCCATCCGGAATCAATTTTAACCGAACAGGGTCATGAAATCTTAAATAATTTTTTAATAAGGAGGGCTTTATAAATCATGAAAATATTTGAATTCTTATTTGCTAACGAGCAAATATTTACAACCATTACACTTATACTATTAATTGCTTTACTTATTGGTAATATTGTTGTTGATAAATTAAAAAAATATAAAGATATTGACCCTAATGGAGCAGTTACACTTATGGATAATAACAATCTAATTCTATTAGATGTTAGAGAAGAAAAAGAGAGAAAGGTCGGATATATTGATGGTGATATTCACATTCCACTTGCTAATGTTAAAAGTAAATTGTTTTCACTAGATAAGCACAAAAAAGTACTAGTTTATTGTCGTAGCGGCTCTCGTTCAGCATATATTTCTGGACTATTGACACGCAATAAATTTGTGAATGTATACAACTTAAAAGGAGGGTTTAAAGCATGGAAAAAAGCCAAACTACCCATTAAAACATAACAAACAATGAAAAAAAATATTATTTATTGCTCAGATTCTTGTTTTTTTTGCCAAAAAGCTTACCAATTACTTGAAAAAAAAGGTATTCCTTTTAAGAAACACTACGTTAGGACACAAGTCGACTGGAATGAAGTGAAAGAAAAAACAAATAGAACAACCGTTCCACAAATATTTATTAATAACTTCTATATAGGAGGATTTGATGACTTATCAGCTGCAGAACAATCCGGAAAATTAGATGAAATTTTAAATAAACCATGAGTAATAACCTTAGCATCATTGGTGCTGGTGCTTGGGGAAGTGCCTTAGCCATTGCCCTTTATGATAACTTTGATACAATTTATCTACACACCCACACTCAAGCTAACATCAAAAAATTAAAATCAAAACATTCAGCATTATCCATACCCTATCCTAACAATGTAAAAATTGCTTATGATTTATATAAATTACAAAATTCTAAAAACATACTAATTACCACACCTAGCTACGCATTTTCTGAAATTTTAGAAAAAATAAAGCCATTCATTAATCATACTCATAAAATTGCTTGGGGTACAAAGGGTTTTGATACAACTAAAAGATGTTTTTTATATGAAAGTTTCAAACGTTTATTCCCAAATCATAATGGGTGTGTTATCTCTGGGCCAAGTTTTGCATTTGAAGTAGCATTAAATAAACCTACCGCATTAGTCGTGGCATCTGTTGATGAAAATACCAGAAATCACTTTGCAAAATTAATACAAACAAACACCTTGCGTACTTATACCAATGCTGACATTATCGGTGTAGAAGTTGGCGGATCAGTTAAAAATATCCTAGCCATCGCCGCAGGTATTACTTCTGGATTAAAATATGGTTTTAACACTCAAGCAGCCTTAATCGCTAGAGGCTTATCAGAGATGTCACGCTTAGGAAAAAGTCTTGGTGCAAAAAATTCTACTTTTATTGGCTTATCTGGTTTAGGAGATTTAGTACTTACTTGTTCAGATAATCTATCTAGAAACAGGAGATTTGGCCAAGAATTAGTTAACAACTATAATATCAAAAATGCATTAATCAAGGTAGGGGGTACAGTTGAAGGACTTAATACACTTGATCTTATTTTGTCTATTGCCAATAAAAAAAAAGTAGAAATGCCAATTTGTGAGCAGGTTTATCAGATTACTCAAGGAAATATAACCCCTACTGAAGCAGTTAATTATTTAATGTCTAGAGAGCAACAACAAAATAACGAATGAAATTAGATCTACTTAGACACGGAATACCTGTTGGTGGGCATATTTATCGTGGCAACCAAAATGATCCTATTAGCAAAAATGGTTGGCAACAGATGCTCAAATCTACTCAAGGAGGATCATGGGATTACATTGCCAGTTCACCCTTAATACGTTGTGCTAAATTTGCTAAGTATTTATCCAAAAAACAAAGTATTTATTACGAAATTATTAATAATTTTGAAGAATTGGGTTTTGGTGATTGGCAGGGTAAAAATGTTAATTCTATTGGTCTAAAATTAGTTAATAATTTTAGACAAGATCCTATTAATCATCAACCACCTAATGCAGAAAACCTTTATGATTTTCAATCACGGGTTTTATCTTCCTTTGAAGATATTAAACTTCATCATACCAATAAATCAGTATTAATTATAGCGCACGCTGGTGTTATTCGAATAATTAAATCTTACTTATTAAGCCTACCCGTTGAAAAAATATTTACAATGGAAGTTTCTTGTGCATCCAGTGAACGTTTTACTATTTAGTATCTTACTTCTTAGTAAAACTCTTTTAATTCAATCAAATTAATTTCAAAAATTAGGATCATAACTAAATTCTCTTAAAACACCATATTTTAGATAAATTAAAATAGACATAATAAGCTCAATAATTTCTATCCTATTACTAATATTTCTTTACCATGATGGTTTTTAAGAAGGATTACCCTAAAATTAGCTTGATTATACAAAACAAATATAAATGTATAATAAGCTTGTATTCAATCTAAAAAATACACTAATTGATAGACAATAATAACCTATATCTATTTTAAAAGAACTTAACGCTTAGAAAATTGCTCGCTCTTACGTGCTTTCTTACGACCAACTTTCTTACGTTCTACAATTCTAGCGTCTCGTGTTACAAAACCTGCTTTACGTAATACACCCCGTAAATCATTGTTGTATGCAATAAGTGCACGAGTCACTCCCAATCTAATCGCGCCAGCTTGGCCTGTATCACCACCACCTTTAACCATAATATTAAAATCAAATTTATCTTTCATATCAGACGTATCTAATGGTTGATTAATAATCATTGAAGAAGTTTCACGTCCAAAATATTCATTCATTGGACGTTTATTAACTATAAAAACACCTTTTCCTTTACTCATATAAACACGAGCTACTGATGTTTTTCTTCTACCTGTTGCATAATAAATTTCTGTTTTTACCATAATGTTTTTCACCTTAAATATCTAATACTTTAGGTTGTTGTGCACCGTGTGTGTGCTCACTGTTTACAAAAACTTTCATTTTTTTAAACATATCTCTTCCTAAAGGACCTTTTGGCAACATACCCCTCACCGCTTTATTGATAATTATCTCTGGATTTTTGGTCTGTAAGTCTTTGAACGCTATTGATTTTAAGTTACCAACATATCCTGTATGGTGATAATATATTTTGTCTTCAAATTTATTACCTGTTACCTTAATTTTTGAGGCATTAATGACAACAATATAATCACCAATATCCGTATGTGGTGTATATTCAGGTTTATGTTTGCCACGAAGACGAAAAGCAATTTTAGTTGCTAAACGACCTAAGGTTTGACCATCAGCATCAATGAGTAACCAATCTCTTTTGACTTCGTGTGCTTTAGCGCTAAATGTTTTCATAATCCTATCTATAATTCATGTAAAATAAATGAATTATTATAATCATTTTGAACTTTAAATGTTTATCTATATTTACTAATATAATTAATCACATCACTAGATGAACTGTTTAAAACAACTAAACCCAGTTAATTTATTCTATGCAATAAATCCAAAATCCACAAAAATAGTTAAAACAGCGTTTTCTATGTTTACCTTTCCTATACAATATACGATACTCAAACATAGAAAAAATTAACATGAATACGGGCACTTATTACATCAAATAATTCACTCAAATATAACTCATTAACTACTCTTCACTTATGTTATTACAATTGTAATAACATCCATATTTATGCCTTAATAAAGGTTCTTTGCTTTTAATATGACCAATATTTGCAGTTAATAATTAGTATTGTACTACATCAGTAAAGTGAATAAATGCAACTATAACGACATAGTTTAACACCACTGATACTAGCGTAACATATAGAATCATTCAAGTAACGCAGCTAATAAGTAATATTTTATTATTTAGTAATTATAAATATAATTAAAAATTAATATAGTTCGTTAAAATTATACCTAAATTAGGTATAATTCTGATCTTCATTTGTCTTATAAATCACATGTCTGAAAATAAATCTGACCAAAAATCACCGTCCAAATTTGAACGTTTAGGATTATCTAATACTATTTTAGATGTATTAGACTCTATTGGCTATGAAACTCCTTCCCCAATTCAAGAACAATGCATAACTCACTTATTAAATAACAAAGATATTATCGGGCAAGCCCAGACAGGAACAGGGAAAACAGCAGCATTCGTCCTCCCGTTACTTGACAAAATTAACTTAGACATTAATGCACCACAATTATTAATCTTAGCACCTACCCGTGAACTTGCCATTCAAGTATCAGAAGCAGTACAAACCTATGCACAAGGTATGAAAGGTTTTCACGTATTACCTATTTACGGAGGGCAATCTTATGATATTCAACTACGTCCTCTAAAACGTGGTGTACATGCTGTTGTTGGAACACCTGGTCGAGTAATGGATCATATTGAGAAAAAAACTTTAAAACTAGACAATCTCAAATCCTTCGTACTAGATGAAGCCGATGAAATGCTTAAAATGGGATTTATTGACGATATTAAATGGATAATGAAACGCATTCCAGAACAACGACAAATTGCCCTTTTTTCTGCTACTATGCCAAATGTTATCAAAAAGATAGCTAAACAATTTTTAAACCAACCAAAAATTATTAAAATAAAAACAAAGACAGAAACAGCAACCACTATAACCCAAAAATACTGTATGGTTGGCGGCTTATCAAAAAAGCTAGAAGCATTAACTCGTATTCTTGAAGTGACCGTATTTGATGCAATGATTATTTTTGTTCGAACCAAAACACTCACTGTAGAATTAACAGAAAAACTATCTGACCGGGGTTTTTCAGCAGATGCAATTAATGGAGATATTCAACAAAATCAAAGGGAACGTATTATTAATAACTACAAACAGGGAAAAATTGACATCCTAATTGCTACCGATATTGCTGCCCGTGGTTTAGATGTAGAACGCATTTCTCACGTGGTCAATTACGATATCCCTCAAGATGCTGAATCTTATGTACATCGTATTGGCAGAACAGGACGTGCAGGTCGAAAAGGTGAAGCGATTTTATTCGTATCAAACCGTGAAAGACGTATGCTTAGTACTATTGAACATGTTACTCGACAAAAAATAACCCCTATTGAACTACCTAGCGTAAAAATTATTAACGCCAAACGAATTGAAACATTCAAACAAAATATAATACAAACTATTAGCAATCAAAACTTAGAAATATTTAAAAAATTAGTCGGGGAATTCCAACAAGAAAATCCAAAGATTGAAATCTCACAAATTTCTTCTGCCTTGGCATATATTGCACAAGGCAATGAACCATTACTATTATCAGAGAAGGAGTCAAACTTTGTATCCAATCAAACACCCAAAGAAAAAATAATAATCCCCATAAAAGCTAAGCCACTAAAAAAATTTCCGAAAATACCAATGTGTCGCTATAAAATTGAAGTGGGTAATAATAATAATATTAAAATAAGTAATATTTTAAGTGCTATCGCAAATAAGATCAATATGGATAATGAATATATTGGATCAATTCAAATTTTTGATCATTTCTCAACTATTGACTTACCGGCTAAAATACCAAATGAAGTATTTGGAATTTTACAAAAAACTATAGTTTGTGGTAAACGCTTAAATATTGTAGAACTCACTGAAAAAAATAACAAAGATACAATTGTAGGACGAACAGAAAAACGTAACTTTAGTCCTGGGAAATTATCCAAGAGCAAAAACAATAACCAACGTAATAATAAAAACTATCACAGTAAAAACAAAAGATATGATAAACACAGTAGAAAACCAAGATTATCATATTAAGATTTAAAATGTAATGAAATTGACGCGTTTTTCCTAATTTTAATTTAGTTTGAATTTATTAATGAGAATCTTTCTTTAAGCGTGTTTCATCTTTAGAATTAACTAAAATACTGTAATTATTACTGACACTGACATTATACTTTATTTCAGAAGAAACAATCAAAGCTACTTATACATCATAATTATGACGCCATTAGTCATCACAATAAACCAAACGATGTTGAATTTTTACCACCCACGATCACTTTCATCACTAGAATTTATCTTATCGCTATTATTATATGAAATAATTAATTTTATTTCATATACGATCATTATTAGCTTTACAGCAACATGTCTTATCAAATAAGACATGTTAAAAGATATCTTTATTCTCTATAATATATATTAATAATCATTGTATTATTCATTATACATATATTAACACTATAGAAAGTCCTAGGCTTTTAGTCTACTAAAATTAGTTAGACTTAAAACTTATTATTTAATATATTTTCTGATAAATTATATTAAATAAGTTATCAGATTAAATTTTTTAACTAAAAATCACAAACTTATTATGCGTTTTCACAAGAAAATAAAATATAAAACTTTAATAACCTGACAAATACTTATTTTGAATAAATATTATTCTATAATAGCAAAAATATATGCTAAAATAAAAAGTGCTGTAAAGAATATGCTCATTATAAAAAATTAGTTTTGGGTTGCAGCTACTATTTATATCTATGTTGTTGATTGATTCATTGTCGGTTTTCGTACTCTATAAAGGTGGTCTATTTTTTCGGTAATTTTTAACTTATAGGAGAACACAATGTCTACAACAGGAAAAGTCAAATGGTTTGACGCAAAAAAAGGGTTTGGTTTTATTGAACAAGAAAGTGGCGGAGACGTATTCGTTCACTTTCGCGCTATTCAAGGCGATGGCTATAAATCATTAGAAGAAGGTCAAGAAGTGGAATTCGACTTAGAAGATGGTGAAAAAGGCCCACAAGCTGTTAATGTCTTTCCAAAGTAAATTACTGCATATTTAAGTAGTAATCCCAGTTTAATCACTGGGATTACTACTATTTACTGTTACAAACAACATATAATTATATGTTGACTATTTTAAATATTAAAATAGTCAAAGATATTAATAATAAAAAATCAATATTGATACCTTATCTTAAAGATATTCGGAAATTAGATATAATAGACGATTTTTACTAAGATTAAAACATAAGAAATCTATTCGTAAACAACTAATACACTAAACTAGTGTACTTATGAAAACATTTTATTGGTATGACTACGAAACTTTTGGAATTTCTCCCAAAATAGATAGAATCTCTCAATTTGCTGGTATCAGGACTGATGAGAATTTTAACATTATAAATGAACAGATGTTTTACTGCAAACCCACCAATGATTGCTTACTATCACCTGAAACCTGTCTTATAACTGGTATTAGCCCACAATTATGTGAGCAAAAAGGAATGATTGAGCATAAATTTATTAGAAAAATTCATGCTCAACTTTCAACTCCAAATACCTGTATTGTAGGTTACAATTCAATTCGTTTTGATGATGAATTCACTCGTCACACATTGTATCGTAATTTTATAGACCCTTATACTTGGCATTGGAAAAATGGTAATACTCGCTGGGATATATTAGACGTTGTACGCTTATGTTATGCACTTAAAAAAGACACAAGCCTTAAATGGGTTTATGATGAACAAAATAAGGTAATATTTAAATTAGATAAATTATCACTGGCTAATGACATTGAGCATACAAATGCACATAACGCTTTAGCTGATGTATATGCTACTATTGCAATAGCAAAAATCATCAAAAAAACACAACCACAATTATTTGATTATGCATTTAGTTTAAGAAAGAAGAAAACAATTAAGGAAAAAATCAAACTATTTGAACCGATGTTATACACCTCAGGAATATATCCTACTACTCTTTCTTGTACACGTTTATCAGTTGCTCTTGCTTATCATTCATATCATGATCGAGTCTTTGTATTTAACCTTGATCAGGATCCCTGTATTTTACTAGAACTTAACATTAAAAGACTTAAAACTCTAATGTTTACTAAAAATAATCAATCTGCATTATCAAAAGAAATGAAAGGACTACAAATTAAAGAACTAATTTTTAATAAAAGTCCAATGTTTATTCCTAATGTTTATAAACTTGAGTCAAGAATTATTAAACAATTGAAAATTGATATGAGTACTTGTCTTCAACGACTTGAATTTATTAAAGAAAATCAGATTGTAATTAGCAAAGTTGTACAAGATTTATACAGAAATGATCAACAACGTCCACAAAGTTCTGATGTTGATCAAGCATTATATGATGATTTTATTAACGACAATAAAGATAAACATCTTTGCAATCAAATCCAAACTTTATCTACTAATAAATTAAAAAACTTTCATCCAAAATTTAAAGACGAGAGACTCTCAAAATTACTAATGCACTTCAAAGCTAGGAACTATCCAGACGTTCTAACTGAAAACGAAAAAGAAGAATGGTTCAAAACTGTACAAGAAAGAGTCCAAACAGGTATAAATGGATATATAACCATTGATGATTATCTAACACGAATTAACATAATCAGGAAACAACACCCAAATCAAGAAAAATTATGGAAACAACTTGAAACTTATAGCAAGTCGTTCTTTTAGGGTATTTTCATTAGATTTAAATATAAGGTATAATGTTTAGCATTAAGAAAAAAAATAGGCAAAGAAAAAATGAACGCCGAGACACGCACAAAGATATTTGGAAGGTTGCTTAAAAAGATACCAAATCCAACCACAGAATTAAACTATTCAACACCATTTGAACTATTAGTGGCCGTAACATTGTCTGCCCAAGCAACCGATAAAAGTGTCAACAAGGTAACTGACAAATTATTTCCAATTGCCAATACACCTAAAACTATTTCTAAACTAGGGGAAAATACACTTCGAGATACAATAAGAACTATTGGCTTATTTAACTCAAAAGCCAAACATATTATACAAGCTTGTAAAATTCTGATTGAAAAATACAACTCGAGCGTCCCAAAAACTCGTAAAGAACTAGAAGCACTACCTGGTGTTGGTCGTAAGACTGCTAATGTTGTTCTTAATACTGCCTTTGGCCATCCTACTATTGCAGTGGATACACATATTTATCGTGTAGCCAACCGCACTGCTATTGCAAGTGGTAAAACTGTATTAGAAGTAGAAAAAAAATTGGTTAAATTCATCCCTAATGAATACCGAGTACCTGCACACCATTTAATGATTCTACATGGACGTTATACCTGTAAAGCTCGATCTCCATTATGCACAGAGTGTATCTTGCTTGATCTTTGTGAATACGAAGAAAAAAACTTATAATTTTTTAAATATTCCATGTTCAAGATAGAACACAATAGCAAAAATCTCTTAATCCTTAAACAAGCAGCGGTTCAACCAATTAGAAACTCAAATAACATAAATAATATTTACATGTGTAATCTACTTTTATCTTTTAAAAGATAGTTCTAAATTCACTAATTATAAATAAGCACTTAGTTTACTAAACTTCATCAAATTACCAATAACTATTTTTTTGTTTTAGACTAACAATCATTATAAAAATTTATAATCTAGTAATAAATAATCCTGATTATATTGACTTTACTTGAATCTTTTTATTTAGATAAAAAGCATCTACAGAAAACAAGATTTACAAAAAATAAGCTAAATTTTATCTATGTAAAAATTGATTAATCTAATTTATGCTTTTTCACTAACAAATGCCATTCAAAATAAAAGTTGGTTTTAGATTTTTACAAATGAGAAAAATCAGCTTATTGTTGATCTAGATAATTCATAAAATTAAATAAAATAAATCCTTTAACAAAAAAATTACTAAATTCGCCAATTGACAAAATTACTAAGTAACTGCAACCCATCATATTGTGATTTCTCAGGATGAAACTGTACTGCAAACAGTTTATCTTGAGCAATAGCACAAGTGAAATCAACTCCATAACTAGTCAACCCAGCAACTACATTGTTGCTATTTTGTTCTACATAGTAACTATGTACACTATAAAAACGTGTATTATCATCAATATTATGCCAAAGTGGATGTTCTATTGTTTGTTTAACTGTATTCCAACCCATATGTGGTACTTTAAGATTATTAGAAAACTTTACAACATTACCTTCTACAATAGATAAGCCATCGGTACCCCCATTTTCCGCACTAAAATCAAATAAGAGTTGTAAACCTAAACAGATACCCAAAAATGGCTTCTCACTAACGCAATGCTTAATCACGTTAATTAATTTATATTTTACCAATGCTTTTATACAAGCACCTATTGCTCCTTGACCTGGAAAAACAATGCGATCAGCCTCCATAATTAAATCAGTATTATTAGTTATAAATACATTATCATTAGGAGCAACATATGTAAGTGCTTTTTTCACACTGCGTATGTTGCCCATACCATAATCAATAATTGCAATACTTTGCACGAATACTTAAAGTAATCCTTTGGTTGAAGGAATACCTTCTTGACGTTCATCTTCTGTTATTGCCACACGTAATGCCCTGCCAAATGCTTTAAAGATGGTTTCAGCCTGATGATGGGAATTAATTCCTTTAATATTATCAATATGCAATGTAACTAAAGAATGATTAACAAATCCTTGAAAAAATTCTGAAATCAAGTCAACATCAAAGGTGCCAATCATAGCACGTGTAAAACTTACATTCAAATTTAGACTAGGACGACCAGAAAGGTCCAATACAACTCGCGACAAAGATTCATCCAACGGCACGTAAGAATGGCCATAACGTATAAGGCCTTTTTTATCACCTACTGCTTGAGCAAAGGCTTGTCCTAATGTAATACCAATATCTTCAACACTATGATGATCATCAATTTGTATATCACCATCGCATTTAATAGTTAAATCCATTAATCCATGCCGTGCAACTTGATCCAGCATGTGATCTAAAAATGGAACACCAGTATCTATACTTGCATTACCCATCCCATATAAATTTAACTCAACAATAATGTCAGTTTCATTGGTTTTTCTAGATACTTTAATCATATTTATTCTGCAAATTAAAATAATTCTTTATTATAACTATTGACAAAAATAATTACCATAACAATATAAAGGGATAAAGCTAAAACAATTATAAAACTAATAATTTTGGTAATAACCAACATAATCAAAATACCAATAACACTTGCATAAAACAATCAAATTACTCCTAAGGTATAAACAAAATAATTGGCAAAAACTTTTAATAAATAGTTTTTATGATATCAAGATTTATAAATACTCCTCAACTAAAATTTCAGCAATCTGCACGGTATTAAGCGCCGCACCCTTACGAATATTATCAGAAACTACCCACAAATTTAGAGCTTTTTCATGAGAAATATCCTCACGAATACGGCCTACAAACGTATCATCATGATTAGTTGCCTCAACAAATGGCGTAGCATACCCACCATCTTCACGCTTATCCATAACTGTCACACCCTTTGCTTCTGATAGAATCTTAGTAGCTTCAGCTGCAGTAATTTTTCTTCTAGTTTCAATATTAATTGCCTCGGAATGGCCATAAATAACTGGCACACGAACTGCTGTTGGATTGACTAAGATAGTTTCATCTTCAAAAATCTTTTGAGTCTCCCATACCATTTTCATTTCTTCCCTGGTATAACCATTGTCTTGAAAAACATCAATATGTGGAATAACATTAAACGCAATTTGCTTTGGATAAACCTTAATATCAATCTCTTGGCCATTTAATAATTTAACTGTTTGATCTGTTAGTTCAGTAATTGCCTCCTTGCCAGAACCAGATACCGCCTGATAAGTAGCAACATTAATACGCTTAATCCCTACTGCATCATAGATCGGCTTAAGTGCTACTAACATTTGAATGGTTGAACAATTAGGATTCGAAATAATATTACGTTTTGTATAATCTATAATCGCATGAGGATTTACTTCTGGTATAACCAATGGAATATCCTTATCACGGCGAAAATACGCCGTATTATCAATCACAATACACCCTGAATCAGCTGCAATTGGTGCATATTTTTTAGAAATACTACCTCCAGCTGAAAACAAACTAATTTGCACTTGTGAAAAATCAAAGTTATTTAAATCTTGCACCATCCAACTTTTACCCTGACAAAATACTTTTTTACCAGTAGAATTAGCACTCGCTAAAGGATATAAACTATTAATTTGAAAATTTCGCTGTTCTAAAATAGAAAGAATCATCTCTCCCACTACACCTGTTGCACCAACAACAGCAACATCATACTTTTTATTCATAAAATTATAATTTATAAGTTATATAAATAGTATTATACTTGAGTTTTAATCAATATTTTATTCGTCAAAAGCAGGTTATTTTTATTTTATCTCACTATTCAAGATAGTGAACTTTATATTTTGTCAATTTAAAAGACTTACTTTCATAAAAGGAAACTATGGTTACGCATCTAACATTAAAAATATTTTTGTTAAAGTTGAATTTGACACTAAGCAACTACATTGCTTTACAACTTTCCTGTATAAATATTATTTGACTAATGTTAATATAAATATAAATTTTCCGCCAAAATCCAAAAAGAGATAACATTAAATATAATTAAAAATTAATACTTAGAACAGGGATATAACCATAAAAACATTAATAATACATAAGCATAATGCTTATAAAAATCAACACTATGGAAATATAACAATTTCAATACTCCTTCATAATAAAACAAATACCAACATCAAAAAATCATTATGTATAGCATACATAAAATATGTTTTAGCCCCTATGCTAAAAACTAAAATAAACGAGTAGTATGACGATACACTAATAATAAATACCATTTAAATTTTTGATAAATTTAAATAAATTTGATTTTAGTTCTTACTTTAAAACTTATTTTTCATACGATATTATAAATATCAATAAATTGATATTTAACGTTAAATTTTTCACTCAAGTGTTGACATAAGGCTTGCACTCCATAACGTTCAGTAGCATAATGACCCGCAGATATAAAAGCAATATTGTTCTCTTTGGCGATAGCTGGGGTTTGTTCTGATATTTCTCCAGTAATAAAACAATCAGCGCCAATATTAATTGCATGTTTAATATAGCTTTGAGCACCACCAGTACACCATGCAATTTTTTTAATTTGTTGGTTAAGATTACCAAATACTAAAGGTATACGTTGTGTAATATCTTGTACTACTTGAGACATCTCAATAAGTGATAATTTAACTTCACCTTGCCAAACCAAAGTATCTCTAATAGGAGTTGGATTAACAATATTAAGATGCATTGCTAGTTGAATATTATTACCAACTATAAGGTGAGCATCCAAAGGAAGATGATAAGCAAATAGATTAATATTTTTCTCTAGTAAAATCTTGATGCGATTTTTTTTAATGCCGGTAATTACTAAGCTTTCATTTTGCCAAAACAATCCATGATGAACAAATAGAGCGTCAGCTTTTTCATCAATTACTCTTTCAATTAAATCCTGATTAACACTAACACCAGCAATGATTTTTCTAATTTGTTGACGCCCTTCAATTTGCAAACCATTTGGACAATAATCATCAAATATATCTACATCAAGATAATCATGACAATATTCAGATAGGATTTTATTATCAATCATTTACACCCTTTGTAAGATATAGAATTTTTTTACAATATTAATGAATTTTTGATTTTGTTCTTCAGTGCCAATCGTTACACGTAAACAATTAATTAATTTCTTTTTTAGACTTAAATTTTTAATTAGAACGCCATTTTCTTTCAAAAAATCGAACAAAATATTTGTATTAGGAGCTTTAAATAAAATAAAGTTTGTTTGTGACGGATAAACTTTTAAAACATTTATTTTAACAAGTGCATCAAACAATAACTGACGTTGAGCAAGAATAACACTAACATTAGCATTAATAGTATTTTTTTCTTGTAAAAGAAAATTAGCACTAACTTGAGTTAAAATATTTATATTATAAGGTAAACGTAATTTATTTAATTGATTTACTGTATCTTGCGTAGCAATTAACAAGCCTAAACGTAAACCAGCAAAACCTATTTTAGAAACTGTTCTAAGTAAAACTAAATTTGGATACTTGGCAATATCGGTTAAAAAACTATCTGTTGTATATGCATAATAAGCTTCATCAAGCACAACCATTGCCTTAGTTGAGCTAATAATATGCTCAATAATTTCTCGATTAAACGTATTGCCTGTTGGATTATTTGGATAAGCAATAAAAATTAATTTAGGATTATAAGTTTTTATTGCTTTTTGCATAGTATCATCGTCAATCTCAAAATCATCTGTTAATAAAACACTCTGATAATTAAGACGTGTAAATTTTGTAATCATTTCATACATCACAAAACTAGGCTCAACACTTAAAACAGTATCTCCAGTATCACATGCCAAAGCTAATAATTGAATTAGTTCATCCGAACCATTACCTAGTAATACACCAAATTCTTTAGGAATATTCATCAACAATCTAAGTGTTTGATTCAATTTATCTGAACTAGGGCTTGGATAGCGATTAAGCTGTGCATCAACTAAATAGGTTAAATATTGATCTGTTAGTTCGTCAGATAAAGAAAATGGAGATTCCATAGCATCCATTTTTACCATATTAGAAGAAATTGGCACATAATAAGCATGGATCATCTTAATATCAGATCTCAACCAATTATTGATAAAGCTCATAATGGTTTTTGTCTATTTGGATGCATTTGCATTTTACCAATACTTTTAGCATTTAACAAAGTTTGATATGTATAGTCTAATGCTTGCTTGCTTGCAATCTCAATATCCAAACCCAATGCAATTAATGCACTCATTGCGCTTGAAAGTGTACAACCAGAACCATGATAACTACCTGGTAGCTTTTGATAAGAGAAACTTTGAATGAGTGTTCCGTAGTGATACAAACAATGTTCAATCACATCATCAGATGAGTCAGTTTTTGTGAGTAAAATCCAATTATAAGAAAGTTTCTTAATAGCTTTTTGCTCATCCTGTTCGCCCGCCAAAATTTGTAATTCTGTTAAATTAGGCGTAATAACTGTTACCATTGGCAATAATTGATGTTTTAAAGAATCAATTAAAACACTATCTAAAAAATCAAAATCACTACTAGATTTCACAATTGGATCAAGCACTATAATTTTATTTTTAACCAACTTAGCAATAGTTCTAATTTGCTGAATTGAAGATAATAAACCTATCTTTACCACTTTAAAATCAACATCAACTTGTAAACACTCAAATTGTTGGATAATAAAATTGCAATCCACCTCAATTAAATTCTCAACTGACGCTGTATTTTGTACAGTAAGGTTGGTAATAATAACCAGGGGTGTTACGCCAAATTGATTGATACTTTCAATATCAGCAACTAATCCTGCACCTCCACAAGGGTCAAGTCCTGATAAAACTAAAACTGCATTATTCAAACTTACTTTCTTTTTTGATTAAAAAATCTACCACTTTAAGCATATTAATATGCGAACCTGCATATGTTGCATCGGTCAAGTATTTACCATTAATAATAATAGCTGGTACGCCTGTAATCTTATATTTAAGTGTACTCAACTTAGATCTATTTACTTTAATTTTCACATTAAAAGAGTTCAATGCTGCTACTATCTTATTTTTATTAACACCAAAACTTGCCACCCAATCAACAAAACTCTCTTTAGAATTAAAACGTTTATTATTTACATGAATTACATCAAATAACTCCTCATGCAATTTTTCAACTAAGTCTAACTCTTCTAACACAAAATAAAAAATTGCACCATTTAACCAGCGCTTAGAAAAAATAGCTGTTTGGCGTACAAATTCAACATTACTAGGTTTGGTTTTAAGCCAACTATTTATAAGTGGTTCAAGATTATAACAATGTATGCAGTAGTACCAAAATAACTCACGCACTTCAATTTTATCACCCGTGATAGTTTTAACAGGTTTATTAAGCACTATATAATCTATACCAGCTTCATAATCTTTCGAAAATACAAAACTAGAAAATGCAATAAGTAAAATAAATAATATCTTTTTCATAATTATTCCATATTTAAGATGCTAATATTATACGATTTTAATCCACCCATAGTTGCCTGTAACTGAGTATAAGTTTGATGTTGTTGTGGATGAACTAAATTTGGGTTTAACTCTGCCAATGGCATAAGAACAAAATTATATTTTAAAATATCATCTCTTGGTAAGTTGTAATTTTGATCAATAACTGCATCATATAAAGTTAAATCAAGATCAATTGAACGGGATGAAAATTTTGACGCCTCCCTATCCCTACCAAGAGTTTCTTCAATGTCATGTAATATATTGACCACCTCAACAATTATTAAATTAGTGGTCGCATTAATACCAACATTATAAAAATTATCACCTTTAAAACCAAATGCTCTAGACTCATAAACCTTAGAAAAAATAGTATTCTTAAACATTACTTTAATAGCATAAATCGCCTTGGATAGATTTTCCCTACGATTTTGGTTTGAACCAATATTAATATGAATATTAGCCATTACTACGTTCAATAACAATACCTACTCCTTGAGCACCTGTCAATACCTCGCCTTTATTCAAGGTAAGTTTTATCCAAGTAACTTTAAATTCTTTCAATACAATTTGAGTAATTCTTTCAGCCAAAGTTTCAACCAATCGAAATTCACTGCACTGAACAAAATCAATTAATCGTTTTGATACTGCCTTGTAATCTAAGGCTTGATTAATATGATCGGTTTTACTAGCAGCTTTAATATTAGCCGACATTTCAATATCTAACACAATATCTTGACGAATTTTTCGCTCCCAATCATAAATACCAATAACTGTATCAATTTTTAATCCTTGTATAAATATAATATCCATTATAAAATTTTAAGCAGATAAAATTATTAATCCAATTAAACCAAAAGAAACATTATGTTACCTGAGTTATTCTTTACTATTATTATCCTTAGTTATCTAATTGGTTCAATTTCAACAGCCATTATTATCTGTAAAATACTTAATCTACCTGATCCTAGAACTCAAGGATCAAACAATCCAGGCGCTACAAATATACTTAGAATAGGCGGGAAAAAAGCAGCTGTCATCACACTCATTGGAGATGGGCTTAAAGGTATGATTCCAGTATTAATTGCCCACTACTTAACCTTAGATACACTTAATATTACTTGGATTATCTTCGCAGCATTTTTAGGTCATATACACCCCATCTTCTTTAGTTTTAAAGGCGGAAAAGGAGTTGCAACCTTCCTAGGTGCTTTACTTGCCCTTAGTTATCCTACTGGACTGAGCTTTATAATCACTTGGATTTTTGTGGCAAAAGTACTAAAAATATCATCATTATCAACACTAGTAGCTACCACACTCACGCCAGTTTATTTCTATCTAATTACTAATAATTTGATTGCTACTTATGTCATTATCTCAATATGTATATGGATTTTTTACACTCATAAAAGCAATATTAAAAGACTATTCAATAATCAAGAAAATAAAATCAAATAACACTTAAAATCTTAACATTTACTCATTAAAACAAAAAACCATATCTTCATTATTAGATATATAATATTATAATAATAAATTTATTTAAATTTAAACGTTACAATACTATGTTAATAAGGAAAAAATTTAGTAAAAAAGATGCTAAAAACAAGATAAAAAAATTACAAAATAACAAATATGTTATGCATAAAAATAATGTCATGTCTGGCAATGCGTTGTTAAGCTTATCAGAAATAGCAGGAGATTACCCTTATGCTAAAAAGATGCACGTTGAAGAATACGAAAATGAAAAATATTTATTACAAACAGAGTTACTAAAAGCACAAGACTGGATTAAAAATTACAATAAAAAAATTATCTTATTATTTGAAGGCCGTGATGCAGCTGGAAAGGGCGGTACAATTAAGCGTTTTATGGAGCACCTTAATCCTCGTGCTGCACGTGTTATTGCTTTAGAAAAACCATCAAGAGTAGAACTAGGGCAATGGTATTTTCAACGCTACATTAAACATTTTCCTACAAATGGAGAAATGGTGCTATTTGACCGATCTTGGTATAATAGAGCTGGTGTAGAACGTGTTATGGGCTTTTGTAAAAACTCAGAATATCTGGAA